>NZ_JADGFC010000088.1:0-9804 GCF_016744025.1 Sulfurimonas sp. | reverse complement strand
AGGAAATTCATGTTTAAAAAATTAGTATTAGTTACTATCATATTTGCAAGTTCATTAATGGCAGCGGCAGAGGTGAATATTTATTCTCACAGACACTATGATACAGATAAAAAGCTCTTTAAAATGTTTGAAGAAAAAACAGGTATTAAAGTGAATGTTGTAAAAGCAAAAGCTTCTGCACTTATTAAAAGAATGACTTCTGAGGGTAAAAACTCACCAGCCGATGTATTAATCACTGTAGATGCAGGAAGACTTTTCCAAGCAAAACAAAAAGATTTACTACAAGCAGTTGACTCTGAGTATTTAACAAAGAATATTCCAGCAATTTACAGAGATAAAGATAAAAAATGGTTTGCATTAACAAAACGTTCAAGAGTTGCTGTGATAAGAAAAGATTCTACAAAAGAAAATGAGTTATCTACATACGAAGATTTAGCAAACCCTAAATTTAAAGGTCAAATTGTTGTTAGAGGATCAAATAATATTTACAACCAATCTTTGTTAGCAGCGATGATAGAACACCATGATGAAGAGTATGCACTAAAATGGGCAAAGGGTGTAGTGGCAAATATGGCAAGAACACCTAAAGGAAACGATAGGGCACAAGTAAAAGCTGTAGCTAATGGAATTGGAGAAATTGCTATTGCAAATACTTACTACATTGGTAAAATGGTTCACAATAAAGATGCTTCTCAAAGAAAAGCTGTATCTAAAATGAAAATTTTCTTTCCTAAATTTGAAAATGGTGGAACGCACATAAATGTATCTGGTGCTGGTGTTGCTGCATACGCTCCAAATAAAGTAAATGCAATTAAATTTATTGAATTCCTAGCATCTCCCGAAGCACAAAAATTATTTGCAGAAGGAAACTATGAGTATCCAGTATTAGCTGGTGTAAAAAGTTCTGACTTAGTAGCATCTTGGGGAACATTTGAAGAAGACAATATTTCAATTAACTCTTTAGGTGAAAACAATGCAAAAGCTGTTAAAATATTTGATAAAGCTGGCTGGAAATAATCGAGCCTTAAACTGATTTAATGGATTTTAAGTAAATTGAAATATTTTAATAAACTTACTATAAGTAGTGTTATCTTAACACTGCTTATTTCTATTCCTGCACTACTAATATTAGTTAACCTTTTCACACCTACAACTGAAAATTGGGAGCACTTAAAAGACACTGTTTTGAGTGAGTATATCTTTAACTCATTGTTTATTATGGTTGGGGTTGCACTTATGACTTCTATCATTGGATTTTCAACTGCATATATTACAACAATGTACTCATTTACTTTCTCGAAATTTTATCACTATGCACTTATTTTACCTTTTGCAATTCCTACTTATATTGTTTCATATGTCTATGCAGGAATGTTTGATATCACTGGTTCAGTAACCATGTTTATCTTGGAATTGTTAGGAAAAGAAAATGTAACTGAAGTATATTTTATGGATATCATGTCCATTGAAGGTGCGATTATTGTAATGTCTTTGGTTTTATATCCTTATGTTTATCTTATTTCAAAAACATATTTGATTGCAGAGTCATCTTCAATTATTGAAGCTTCTAAAACTATGGGATTCTCTTCTTGGCAGATATTTACAAAAGTCATCATTCCTATTTCTAGACCAGCAATTGTTGCCGGAACAATTTTAGCAGTAATGGAAGCCGTTGCTGATTATGGAGTTGTAGACTATTATGGTGTACCAACCTTTGTAACTGGTATTTTTAAAACATGGTATGGAATGGGTTCAGTCGAAGATGCTTCTAAACTAGCCTCAATGCTAATGATGTTTATTTTCATATTGATATTTTTAGAAAAATTTCAAAGAAGAAACAAAAGATATAGAAGTTCAGGAAAAGATTTTGCGCCTATTTCAAAGATAGTACTAAAAGGTAAGTCAAATATTTTTGCATCAATATTCTGTTTCTTACCAGTGTTCTTTGGTTTTATTTTACCATTTACACAAATGAGCTATTGGTTCTTGCTATCTTATAAAGATGTTATTGATGAAGACTTTTTAAGAATACTAATGCAAACTCTTAGTTTAGGAATAGCTGGTTCGATTATCATTACGCTATTAGCTTTTGTTTTTGTTTATAATGTCAGAATTCATGCTAACAAAATTAGTGACTACTTAACACAAATCACAAAACTGGGATACTCGATTCCAGGTGCAGTGGTTGCAGTTGGGGTACTTAATTTCTTCTCTATTATAGATGGTTATTTTGATATATTACTTTCAGGAAGTGTTGTGGCGATATTATTTGCATATTGTGTAAGATTTTTAGCGATTTCTATCAATAATTATGAGTCTGGTTTTTCTAAAATTCCACAAACTTATGATGACGCTTGTAAAACAATGAATATTAGCCAAAGCCATAAACTTAGAAAAGTTATATTTCCTTTAATTAAAAATGCTGCTTTTGCTTCATTTATTATAGTTTTTATTGAGATTATTAAAGAGTTACCCTTAACAATGATTTTAAGACCATTTAACTTTGATACATTAGCCGTCTATTCTCATGAATTAGTAGGACAAGCCCAAGTTTACGAGTCTTCAGTACCTGCAATGTTTATTGTATTGCTAGGTATTATTTCAGTACTAGTTCTCGCACGTAAAATGATAAAGGATTAAAATGGTAGGTATATCTATAAAGAACTTTGGCATCTCATTTGGAGAGATGGAAATTTTAAAAGATGTAAGTTTTAGTGTTAATGCCGGTGAAATTGTTACTATCTTAGGACCTAGTGGTTCAGGTAAAAGTACGATATTAAGAGCAATCGCTTCTTTAGAAAACAGTTATGATGGTGATATCTTACTTAATGAGAACTGTCTTATTTGCAAAAATGAGTGTAATAAAGATATAGGATATATATTCCAAGATTATGCACTGTTTCCTCATTTAAATGTAAAAGAAAATATTGAGTTTGCACTTCATAAACTTTCACGTATAGAAAAAGATAAAAAAGTAAATCATTTACTTAAAGAATTTGATTTAGTTGAACATAAAGATAAACAGAGTCACGAACTAAGTGGAGGTCAACAGCAACGTGTTTCAATAGCTAGGGCTATCGCGTATGAGCCAAAAATTCTTCTCTTAGATGAGCCTTTTTCAAATTTAGATTCTTTGCTACGTGAAAAAACTAAATTGTGGTTAAAAAAGATGATTAAAGAGCTTGGGTTATCTGCTATATTAGTAACTCATGATCAAAAAGAAGCACTTTCTATGTCTGATAAAATAGGCATAATTCATGATAAAAAAATAGTTCAATTTGGCACACCAAAAAAACTTTTTGAAGAACCTAAAAATCTTTACATTGCAAAGTTTTTAGGAGATATCAACATCTTACCATTTGCATTAGCACAAACATTTTTCCCTGATATAACAAAAGAGCAAAAAGCAATTCTACGTGTCAACAAAACAAAAATCTCTACTAAAACTACTAAATTTACAACACCTTATATTCTAAAAGAAATCTCATATTGTGGAGATTACAGTGAACTAATTATTGTAAATAAAGAAGACGAAAATAACTTTATGACTATTCGACAAAATCTAGAAATAGATGTATTTATAAATGACATAGTCTATTTAGAGTTTAAAGAAGAGGATATTATTTTTATTAAATAATATCCTTTAAACCACTAACCTCATGTTGGGAATGCACTTCGATTCCGTTTTGCTTTAACAAAGCGGCTGTTACACCCATGCCTATTTTTTTTAACTCCACTAAAGCTTCCATCGTAGATTGAGCTACTTCCACATGAAGGGCTTGATTCATTTAGTATTGCCAATGATATGTTCTCTTCAATACATATTTCTAATGCCATCTGTGCTCCACAAATAAAAGCCTCGCTTACATCAACTCCATCTATCTCGATAACTTTGGCTAAGCCTAGCAGTACGTCAAGACCTTCTCCTCCTTGTATCTCGGCTGAGGGTCTGGGTGTTGGTAAACCTGCACTTACTTCAGGGCAGAATGCAACTAGCTCATACTTTTGAGCCAATTTCTCAAAACATTTATTTTCAACATTTACATCACTTGCGTTATAACGGACCTTACAACCTAGTAGGCAAGAACTAACTAGTACTTTTGGTTTATTGTATTGCATATTCTACAGCTTTTTGTGCATGAATAGATGCAGTGTCTAGAAGAGTTACTTTAGTGTCTTTTTGCTCAACTAACATTCCAATTTCAGTGCAACCAAGGATAACAGCCTCAGCACCTTGACTAGCTAAAGACTCTATGATTCTTAAATATTCATTCTTAGATGCAAGAAGCGTTTTGCCTAAACAAAGTTCATTGTAAATAATGTCATGGACAATAGTTATGTCTTCTTTATTAGGGACTAAAACGTTTAAACCAAAGTTCTCTCGTAATCTTGCTTTGTAAAAATCTTGCTCCATCGTAAAAGCTGTTCCGAGTAAACCTACAGTTTTGATACCTTTTTCTAAAAGAACTTCAGCCGTTGCATCTGCGATATGAAGAATTGGAATATCTATATGTTTTTCTATCTGGGGAGCTACTTTATGCATAGTGTTTGTGCAGATTACTAAGAAGTCAGCTCCAGCTGATTGGACATTTATAGCGGCTTGGGTAAGTATCTTAGCTTTACCTTCCCAATCACCATCGTGTTGTAGTTTTTCTATCGGGTCAAAATCAACACTATACATAGCAATTTTAGCTGAGTGTAGACCACCAAGAGAGTCTTTTATACCTTCATTGATAGCTTTGTAGTAAGAAAGGGAACTTTCCCAGCTCATACCACCTAAAAGACCAATTGTTTTCATCGAGGAAATGATCCATTATTTAAATCTATACAAGTACCGTTTATATACTCGGGTGACTCAGTTGCTAGCCAAACGATAGTTTTTGCTATCTCTTGAGGTTTAGCAAACCTTTTTGCAATAACAGTCTTTAAAAATGCTTCTTTTCTTGGTCCTGTAATCACCTTTAACATATCTGTCTCAACTGGACTAGGAGCAACAGCATTTATAACAATCTTTCCTTCAAATATTTTGGAAAAACTTTTAGTTGCGTTTATAAGTCCTGCTTTTGTTATCCCATACCAAACATCAGGATGCCCAATCTGCCCGGCTATAGAAGCATTATTTACAATCCTTCCTATGCCTTTTTCTAACATGTTTTTAGAAACTTCTTGGATAAGTTTGATTGGTGCTTCAATATTTAACTGTAGCATTGAAACTTTCTTAGCATCTGGATATTCGTTGTAAGGAAGAGAGTACATAACACCTGCGTTATTTACAAGAATATCAATAGGGTCTAAAGATGCGATTAAAGCAGGTATTTCATCAATATTTGATAAATCAAACTCTATTTCTTGAACATTTTTATGCTCCTTAAACTCAAAGTCATTAAAGTTTCTTGCTATAACAATAACCTTGTAATTAAGGTCTAAAAATTCTCTTGTAACTTCTAATCCAATTCCTTTATTTCCACCTGTTACTAATGCTGTTTTGCTCAATTTATTTTCCTTTTAAAGATAATTTAGAATAATTTATTTTTACTATTGTAGTAAAACATATCTTACTAAACCCTAATACTTTTTTATATATTATATTCACCATTTTCAAAGTTTACTTGAAACCATGAGGGCATAACTTTTAATACAAATGGATAATTATTTAATAAATGAGTTGTGACTTCATATGCTACACATGCATCTTCTGCTGCATATTTGATTTGTTTCTCAGATAAGGTTTTAGCTTCCCAATTCGAGGTACTTATCTTTTTAGATTTTTGTAGATTTTTTTTAGAAATATTGTTGCAGCCTTTTTTGCTCCAATACTTTGCCTTGAAGAAAGTTTTGTTAATATGCCATCAATATCAATAGTTGCTTGCATTCTAATGCCAAATTCATCGTTTAATGTTTGTTTATCCCCTGTTAAGTTGACTCCAACCTTAACAATATTTCCATCCTCAAGTAGTTTTATAAGTGGATCAATATTAGTAATTTTTTTAACTTGAATAATATAACAATCAGTAAGACTAGCTAATTGAATTGTAGCAACACCATGGGAGGGCTCATTTTTTTTGAATGTTGGTCTTTGTTCACTATCGAATCCTATTAGCGTTGTCAGTTTAAGTGCTTGTATAGTTGACTCTAATTCTTTTGTATTTTGAATAATATGTATTTTTCTATTTCCGGTTGAATAAGAGGGATATGTACCGGTTGTATCTACTTTGGGTGAATCCAACAAAGAAAAAAAGTTTGTTATTAATTTAAGAGACTTGGAGCCATCTGAGAGAACTTCAATCATTGCCTGATCTAATTGTTCAACTGCTTCTTCTCCAGCAAATTCACGAATTAAATTTAGTCTACGTTGGTTTGATATTGATTCGATAATTTTGATTTTATAATCCTCATTGATATAAATTAAACTTTACTGGTTTTTTCATCTAGAAAGCATTATAGCAACCTAATCGCCTGCAAATGCTTTATATGTCAATATAGTAAATACAATACCTAGTCCTAAACACAAGGGTGAAAAATATTTTGTATCATAAATAGCAAATTCTGTATCTTTAATTTTTTTAAAAAATCCAACAGCATTAAATTCACCTACAGCTCTTAGTATAAATAGTATAGATATGAATAATCCACTGTATTTATATAAAGTAGTACTTCTAAGTGTAGTCAAATCATGAAACTGTAATGAATATGCAATAAATGCAAAAACAATTAAAACAAGACCAACAAAAAAGGTTAAAGGTTTACTCGGATTTAATAACAATTTTGCATCTTTTGTAGGTAAAGCTTTATCTAAACCAAGCAATCCACCAAAAGACCAATAAAAATGAAATACTCCCATGATTATCAATACTATTACGGTTATTATTACTATAAAATCCATTTAGTTCCTTTGTGCAAATAACGGTTGTCGTGAGCGATAATTTTCCTTTAGGTAAATTATTCACTCCTCGTACTTGTTGTCTTTTTTGAACAATTTGCTATTTAAGGTTTAGACCTAATCTGTTTGAAGGTTCCATATATATGTTCTTTATGGTAGTTCAATGCGTTAATATGAAGTCTAAACCTTGGGTCGCTTGGAGTAAATATTTTTTGACCGGCAATTTCTTTCATTACTTCATTTTCTTTTACATTATCATGTACTTGTACTATATAGCTATCAGATATGTTCTCAATAGTAAAAAAACCTTTATCAAATGCCCAATGTAAATCTCTACTTAATGCCATTCCATTAGGTATAGCATCTGGTCCATTATGTGCTTGGGGCATTATGTGTGCTGCTTCTAAATTTGATAACGAACTGTATGTGATTGATTTTCCAGTGATTGCACATTTCCCCATATATGCAAACAGTACAATATCTCTAAAATTATTACTTTTAATTAGTCCTGTTTCGTCTTCTGGAACTTCCTTGTCTTCTTTTGCTACTTTTTCTAAATCATTAAATATATCCGTTTGGTTTTCAATCATTTTATCAATTGTTTGTGCAGGAAATATTGTTTTTTCATCAGAAACTTCTATATCACACCTTAAGAATTCAAAAGTATCTATTTCAGCTAACAAATGGTTAACTGCTCTAACTCCGCTTTGCTTCTCTTTTAATGCTCCCTTTAATAATTTATATTGTGCATTGTTCTCATGTGCGGTAAATAAAGTAAGTTTGTAATATATTTCATCTTCAATTTTGTATTTAGTAAAGGTGATGATATCATCTGGCTTAAACAAATCTCTATTTGTATTTATTTCATTTGTTATATAAAGTCTATATTCGTCCCTTGTTTCACTTGGGTTATTAGTTGCCGTGTTACTATTAAAATAAATATAGCTACTTGCTACAACTTGATTTGTGTGATCAACTACATTTATTAATACATTATCATTTAATTCCAATTTGCTTAAATGGGGGAAAAATGATGCTGTTTTTTATTAATAAAAAGGAATCCACCAGCTTTTTTTGCTACTCCTAACCTATAACCTAGTTCATTTTCATAACACCTATGAATATATATTTGATTAGCTTGCATATCTTTCCTTTTTTATAACAAAGTATTTTTCAAGTAATTGTTCAATAGCCAAAGCAATTTTATTGGCTAATAATGGAGGTACTGCATTTCCTATCATTTTATAAGAGGCACCAATACTACCTAAAAATTCAAAATCATCATCGAATGTTTGCAATCTTCCTGCTTCACGAGGAGTTATGCTTCTCCCTTGAGTATGATCAGGATGAATATGTCTTAACCCATCTTTATACAAGTGCGCTGGAATTGTGTTACTCTGTTTATCATAAGCCAAAACATTATATTTATGAAAAGATGACTTTTTACCAGTTCTTTCATAATATAATTTTTTCAATGACTCAATATCAGGATATTTTTTTGAACCATTAGCAACATCATAAGCTAATTCACTAAATATTTGAATATCTCTTTGACTATGGAACCTTGGTATGTGATTTTTTATCATTGAGTTCTTTGAATGTGATATTTTTTTATTAATTTTGGATTCACTAGATACTGGGTATAAAGGGTCTAAATCAGATATAGCATCTTTAACAGTAGTTTTTACTTTTACTTTTTGGCTTGGTAAAATATTTTTATAGAAATCATTTAAAATACTGATAGGACTTGCCGTAGTTGTATTTTTCCTAATACCAATAATAATTAATCTTTTTCTAATTTGAGGAACTCCATAATCAGAAGAATCAAGTAAAGCAACTTTCTTTAGTTCTTTAGAGATTACATATCCTGCTTTATCAAAATCATCAATGATTTTATCTATGATATGTGTACCATCAGGTTTAGCACTTAATATTCCTTGAACATTTTCAAAAACAAATAGCTTAGGTTGAAACTCTTGAACCACTTTTAAATAACTTTCAAATAGATAGTTTCTATAATCACATTTCATATTGTTCTTATCTTGAACTCTGCCTGCAATTGAATATGCTTGACATGGTGGTCCACCTATTATAATATCAATGTTTGTATTACCAACAAGTTTTTTTAGTCCACAATGACTTCCAAAATCATTATCGTTTTTATAACCATTAAGTAATTCATCCATTCTTTGAATATCAAAATGCATTACTTTATTATCAGCCGAATCAACTTTCCATTTAGTAGTAAGTCTATTCTTTAATGTATCACTTGCATTTTTATCCCACTCAACAAAAGCATAAGGTCTAAACATATTTGTTTGTTCAAATCCATCAGTAAGACCACCGCAACCAGCAAATAAATCTATATAATTGTATTTATTCATTTTCTAAAACCTTTTTGAGTTGTTTTGCTATATGAAAACCAAGCAATGGAGGTACCGCATTTCCAACTTGTCTATATTGTTGAGTTTTTGTTCCTAGAAATTTAAAATTATCTGGAAAGCTTTGAAATCTTGCATTTTCTCTTACTGTGGGTACTCTATTATATTTGTAATGGAAATGGTTTCTATGTCCAGTATCAATAGTCTTTGATGGTTTTTGACTATGATACCTAGTCCAAGCTTCATTAAATTTTCTACTATCACCTACACCTTTTGGTAAATCTTTATGATTACCACCTTCAGGTACTTGAGCTATTACACTTTTAACCAAGTCTGTATGCTGTGTTCCTATATGATTGTTTATTCTTTTTGAATTTAGTCTCATTTTTATTTGATAGTCTGAATTTGATTTACATATATAATCAATATTTTCATCTCCCATAGTTTCTTCAAGTGAAGGTAGGTCAGAAATTGCTTTTTCACAAGTTATATATTCATCTTTACTCAGAATTTCATCAGGAAATTCAAAATCGCCATAATGCT
>NZ_JADGFC010000219.1 GCF_016744025.1 Sulfurimonas sp. | reverse complement strand
GATTAGCAGATTATCGATTAATCCTATCTTTCAACTTACTTTCAAAAAATTGCACTTGATTTTAGAATTGGCGTTTCAATTTATATTATGCATCTTTTGCAAATAAATATATTTATAGTATAATAAGTTAATAATATTTTTATTAGGTGACTGTTATGAAAGTTGATTTTTACACAAAAAACATATTAATAGTAGATGATAATAAAGTCAATATATTAGTTCTAACGAATTTACTTGAGGATGAGGGATACTCTTCCATTAGTAGTGCAACATCAGCAATGCAAGCTTATGAGACACTAAAGAACAAAAATATAGATATGATTCTCTTAGATGTTATGATGCCTCATATTGATGGTCTTGAAGCATGTAAAACTATTCGCCAAAATCAAAATTATAATCACATCACAATCATCATGATAACCGCAGACATAACAGATGAAACTCTCAAAAAAAGTTTTCAAGCTGGAGCGAATGACTATTTAAACAAACCAATAAATATCACGAACTTAAAAGTAAGAATAGAAAGTCAATTTATGAATGCTCATAAAGATGCTTTACTTTTGAATCAAAACAGATTACTTGCAGTTAATGAAACTGTTCAAATGTTAGCACATCAATGGAGACAACCCCTCTCTTTTATTAGTACTATAACAATGAATATAGCTGTCGCTTATGAGTTTGATGAACTAACCCCAGAAAATCTAAATAAATCACTAGACAACATTAATAATGCCGTACAAGAACTATCAAAGACACTAGATGAATTTCGTCAAATTTCAAACATTGAAAAATCAACTTCACTTAACAATATAAATGACACTATAAATAAGAGCATACTTCTTATTCAAGATAGACTTGAATCCAATCATATTAAGCTTGAAACAGATTTAAAAGCTCAAGAGGATATATTGTACTTTCCAAATGAGATAATTAAAATTCTTCTTAGCATCTATACTAATTCTATTGAGGCTTTTAAAAGAATCCCTGAAAAAGAGCATAAATATATTAAAATATTTACGCAACAAAATGATACTAATAGCTGCATAGAGATTCATGATAATGCTGGGGGGATAGAAGAGGCTCTACTAAATAGAATCTTTGATCCTTATGTTAGTTCAAAAGAAGAAAAAAATGCTGTAGGGTTAGGTTTATACAATGCATTCAATATACTAAAAGAGTCTATGAATGCGAGTGTAAAAGTAAGCTCTCAAAATGATCAAACAATTGTTAGTATAAAACTACCAAATTCTAAATAAGGATAAACTATGAAAAAATACAAATGTGTATTTTGTGGCTGGGCTTATGATCCAGCTCTCGGTGATGAAAAAGCCGGGATTTCTCCAGGGACTTCATTTGAAGATTTACCTCAGGATTGGGTCTGTCCTGATTGTGGATCAGGTAAAGAGTATTTTAATCCTATAGATTAGTTTATCTTTTTATTCGTGCAAAGAGTAATTAATTGGGATATGAAGAATCAATTCTTCTTTTGGTTTAGGATATTTTCCTGATAAGTCTTGGATAGTCTTTACAGCAGCATTACTAAGTATCTCACTATTTGATGAAAGAACTTTGATTGAGTGAGGTTTTGCATCTCTAGAAAGGGTAAACATAACCATAACCTCCCCAGTTGTACCCCTTTTTCTTGCTCTTCTTGGATAATATAGGTTATCTTGCAAAAGCTGTATTATCTTATCGATATGCTCTTTTTCAAGTCGAACTTGTTTGGCTTCTGTATCTTGAAACATAGTATTTGCTATTTGAACACTTTTATTTTCTATAACTTCTTCTACTACTAATTCTTCTTTTATTATCTCTGGCATAACTATAGGTATTTCTTTAACTGTTTGTATTTTTTTTATTATTTTATTTACTTTTTGATTTTTGATTTTTTTAGGAATAGGTTTAGTTTTTTTAGCGGGTTTTGGTTCTTGGGTAGGCTTAATTACTGGTTTTTCGACTATTATATTACAAAGTTGCATGCGAACCTTATCATCACAATTCACCTTATTTAAAGATGGAATATTTTTCCATGTCAAAAAAAGTATAAGTACTAAAATTCCATGAAATATCAAAGAAAAGAAAAATGAACTACCATGTCTAATCATAAGTAGGATAATAACTAATGATGTGTTACATAAGTATTAAAGCCCAGTGTTGTTAGGGCTTTAAGTAGATCTAACTATATTGCTCTCTTAAATTCTGGATATGCTTCAACACCACATTCGTTAACGTCCATACCTTCAAGTTGAGCATCATCTTCAGCTCTAAATCTAATAATTTTGTTAATGATAAAAAGCACAATAAAAGACACACTAAATGCAAAAATAGCTACAACTACGACACCTTTAAGTTGAGCCATAAATGATACACTATCCACAATATAATGGTTCCCTTTTTCAAGACCAGTAAAACAAGTTTTCTTATTTCACCTCTTTACGATACCAGTGGTAACAGTTTTTGTCTCCTAGGGTCTAAA
>NZ_JADGFC010000087.1 GCF_016744025.1 Sulfurimonas sp. | reverse complement strand
ATTGTCGCAAGCTTGTCCTATTTTCAAAAATGTTGAGATTAAATAAAAATTTAAAGCATATTAATTTATTATACTTCGCCAATTCAAGTTTAAAGTGCAACACTTATAAAAATTAAGAGTAGTGGATTGAGAAGAGAGGGTTTGAGTCAAAGAGCCATAGCTTTAAATATTTGTGTACATTACTCAACAGTCTCAAGAGAGTTAAAAATCAGTATAAAACCAAAAACAGAAGACTTACAAAGAAGCATATGCCGTGAGCGAAGCGAGGAAATGCCATCGGGGTACTAGCTATATAAAAAAATCTATGAGAGAAGGTTGGTCTCCAGAGCAGATAAGCGGGAGAATGCCTCTTGAAAACTTAAGACCTGTAAGCCATGAAACTATATATAGATATATCTATCATAACAAACGAAGTGGTGGTAAATTGTACTTATGGCTCAGACACAAAAATACTAGGCCAACAGCCGTCAGACCAAGAGAAGCTTAAAAGCCGAATCGGTAGAAGTATACAAAAAGGTCAGCTTCATACCGTAGCCGTGGACAAATCAAGAACCGTATACCAATTGAATTTAGACCAGCTATCGTAGAAGATAAATCTAGAGTTGGTGACTGGGAAGCAGATACTATTATTGGTAAGAACCATCATCAGGCGATAGTTACTCTTGTAGATAGAAATTCAAAATTCACTCTGATGAAAAAAGTGGTAGCTAAACAAGCAAGCAAGAGTTGTAACAGATGCAATCATCCATTTATTGAAGCCTATTCAAGCTCATACACTTACGATTACAAGTGATAATGGTAAAGAATTCTCATATCATGAAGAAGTGGCTAACAAGCTTGATACAGAGTTTTACTTTGCTATTGGCAAAGAGGTTTAAATGAACATATGCCCGAACGAAGTGATAAATACCCTTGGGGTGCAAATGGATTAATCAGAGAGTATTTTCCTAAGAAGATGCCATTTATGGACATAACGGATGAGCAGATTGTAGAAGTTCAAAACCGTTTAAATGCTAGACCAAGGAAGATACTAAACTACAAAACACCTGCAGAAGTATTTTTCGATACAATTACGAAATCTTATGCAGCAGTTTAACTAGATGTTGCACTTACTATTTGAATTGGCGCTTAATGTTTTCTATACTTTGATTTTTAATTTAAACTTTTGTGTTTAACCATGCTCTTTTTCGGTATATGTACCAATATATAATGCCTTTTAGAAGTGTTTCTATATTCATTATAATAAAAATTGTAATTATTCCATAACCCATTTTATAAGCAATGTATGATGGTATTACTCTAAAAAACCATAAAGATAAAACATTTACTTTTAGTGTAGTTTTTGTTGCCCCGGCTCCTCTTAGTGCTCCAGAATATACGAACATAATAGCTAAAGGAATTTGAGCTAATCCAACTAAAATAAGATAAAAAGATGCTACTTGGATAGTCGCTGCATCTTGAGTAAAGAAAGAGACTAAGACTTCAGGAATTGTTATTAAAACGATTCCAACACTTCCCATAAATATATAAGCGATTCTTCCACTAATCACTCCCATATTATATGCTCTACCTTTATTTCCTGCTCCCAAGTTTTGACCAACCAATGCCATAGCAGCAATTGCAAAACCAAAACCTGGCATAAAGGCAATTCCTTCAATACGAAGACCAACTTGATAGCCTGCAAGCCCGTGCGTACCATAGGCAGTTATTATGGAAATAAACACTAAAAATGACATACTAGAGATTCCTCTATCTAAGGCTGCACTCCAACCAATATTCCAAACTCTTTTCATATCTTTCATTCGTATTATTGGGATAAGGTTTAACTTAGAATTTGGCTTTTTAAGAAGAATATAATAAGCGATAACATTAAATATATATGCCATTACTGTCGCATATGCTGCACCTTCTATCCCATATGCTTCAAAACCAAAATGACCAAATATAAGGGTATAGTTTAAAAAAGCATTTATAGCAGCAGAAAATAGTTTTATGTATAAAGAACTTTTTGTATCTCCTGCAGCTGAGAGAGCATTATAAAGTAGATTGTCTATAAATATTACAACAATTCCAAGAGAAAGTATTTTAAAATACATTGAACCTTGAGAAACAACATCCTCAGATGCCCCCATCAACTCATAAATATGTGAGCTTCCAAAATATCCACCTATGGTTACAAAAACAGATAGTATAATCGCAAAAACAGTTAATCCATAAAGAAGTGAAGATGCTCTTCTTTTTCGTCCTTGACCTATAAACCTAGAAATAAGAGCATTACCACCTACAACATAAAGTGTCATCAAAACATTTATAACCATCATAAACTGCATACTCATCCCAACTGCGGCAAGAGCAGACACACTAACCATACCAACCATAAGCATGTCAATAAGAATTTGTAAAATATCTACTAAGTGTTTTACTGCAGCAGGAAGTGCTAGTTTAAATACTCTCTTTGTATCATTTGATAATATTCTTGAATAAATTGTGTTACCTCTTTTATAGTTTATATATTGATTTATTTATCATTTATTTCATGATTTAGGTTTTTGTTCATTTTTCCACTCTTCATCTTTAAAAATGCTAATAATCCAAAAGTGACCCCAAGTAAAATAGACATCATCCCATAAAAGTCATCTCTCTCATATGCCATTATGACCCAACATACATCTGCAAAAAGATATACTAAAACTGCTTCGTAAACTTTTCCCTTAAACGTTAAAAAGGCTCCTACATTCAATAGAAGACCTCCTATAAGTGCATAACTCATTAAATATCCTTAATATTTTGTGTTTTTGTAACCCAAGAAAAATAAATTGCTCCAAGTATAAAACCTAGTCCAATAATAACTGTTATAAATTCTAGAGAGTAATCCTGTGTTGCTAAAAAACCTATCATAAGAGAGGTGAATGCTGCTGAACTTAAAAAAAGCATATCGTTATAGGCAACAATTCTTCCATAGTATTTTTCTTCTATATTTTTTTGAAGCAGTGTATAAGTATAAGACCAAAGAGTTGTAGTAAATAATCCAACGATAACACTTGCTAAGAGTGAAAGGTAAAAATCTTTCATCATAAAAGCCCAAAGCCAAACAGCTAAAGCCTGAGCAATAAATACATAAGTTATTTTTTTATTATTTACCCAGTTACTAATAAGCATAGGCCCTATAACTAAACCTATAGCACGAGATGCATGAAGAAGACCAAGAGCTAAAGAAGTAGCAATAACTGATGAATAGTACTTATCTACCATCAAAGCAACTAAGGCATCAAAGGCTGTTAATCCAACAAAGGCATGGATTAGCATTAGATGCAAGGCTTGTGGAGTTTTTTTTAGATATCTAAAAGTGTCTTTCATCATTTGAAGTAAATTTTCACCTGTTTTAATAATCTCTACTTTTATATCTAAATTATATAAAAGAAAAAATCCAAGAACAAACATTAGTGCATCTAGAATAAATGCGACTTTTATTCCAAACCAATAAACTACAAATCCACTAATTGCCATTCCAAGTGTATATGAAAACGACCATATTATTGAATGAAGTTCATTTGCCTTCTGAAGTTTGTCTCCGCGCAATATTTTAGGAAGAAGTGACATCTCAGTAGTGAAGTAAAAACTCGCTGCTGCCATTTTAATAAATATCAATATGTATAAAAGTAACAAATCAGATGTTGAATTTACAAAAATCAAGAAAAAAGTTGCAAATATTTCTGCACTGATCAAAATTAATAAAAGCTTTTTTGGTCGTACACTGTCAATTATTGAACCTGAAAAAGGTGCTTGAACTACACCAGCTAAAAAATGTAACATCGCTACAAATGCAACAACAGATGCAGACACATTTAGTTCAAGAAGAAGCGTGTATATAGCTACATTACTAAACCATGCACCGAAGTATGCGATAAGTTGGATGGTTGATAATCTTGCAAGAATTGGTTCTGATTTTAATAGTTTTATATACTGATTCATAACTGAAAGGGTAGCACAATCTTTAGACTCTAAAAAAGAAATTAAACAATTTGTATAATATAACTAAAGTTAATTTTAATTATGTCGATGTACTTTGGATAAGGAGTGGGTCATGGATGGCATAGCAAATGTTGCAAGACAACAACAATCACAAGTAGGTACGCAAGAAGCTCAAGGAAGAGTAGCTCAGCAGGTACAACAACAAGTTAAACAGCCAAAGCAAGCTGATTTAGTAAAAGAACTTCAAAAAGACATGTCGAATAAAGGTCTAAAAGTAACTTCGAAAGATCAAGTAAATCAGTTAGTTATAGAACTAAATGCAGCAATGGCTCCTATTAGTACTAACTTAAAATTTGGAGTTGATGGAGATGATATTTTTTATGTGTCAGTTATTGAATCAGAAACGAGTAAAATAATAAGAAGGTTTCCAGCTGAACAAGCAATGGATTTTCTTCCAAAAATGCAAGAAGTAACCGGTATACTATTTGATTCAAAAGGGTAATCAAAACTAACCCTTTTGACACAAATACTATTCCTTTAATTCTACTCATTTATTAATAATTAAATATCATACTAACCATTTTTTAATCTTTTTTATAGTAAAATCGCGTCAATTATTTTGCTATAAGGAACTCTATAATATGAAAAAAGAAGTTAAAAAAGTAGTTCTCGCCTATTCTGGTGGACTTGACACAAGTATCATTTTAAAATGGTTACAAGATGAGTATAACGCTGAAGTTATAACTTTCACAGCTGACTTAGGTCAAGGTGAGGAAGTAGAACCTGCACGTCAAAAAGCCCTTGATAATGGTATAAAACCTGAAAATATTTTTATACTTGACATCCAAGAAGAATTTGTAAAAGATTACGTTTTCCCTATGTTTAGAGCAAATGCTATTTATGAAGGTGAGTACTTACTTGGAACATCTATAGCTAGACCACTTATTGCTAAAAAACAAATTGAAATTGCAAACAAGATGGGTGCAGATGCAGTATCTCACGGAGCTACTGGAAAAGGAAATGACCAAGTAAGATTTGAACTTGGATACCTTGGCTTAAACCCTGACATTACAGTAATTGCTCCATGGAGAGAATGGGATTTAAATTCTCGTGAAAAGCTTTTAGCATATGCAAAAGAGCATGGTATTAATATTGACCAAAAGCACTTAGATGCAGATGGTAACCCAACAGTAAGTCCATATTCTATGGATGCTAATCTTCTTCATATTTCATACGAAGGTTTACATCTAGAAGACCCAATGAATGAACCAGAAGAAAGCATGTGGTTATGGTCAAACTCTCCTCAAGACGCTCCAGATGAAAAAGAATATATAACTATCGGTTACAAAAATGGTGACCCTATTTCTATAGATGGTAAAGAGTTAAGCCCTGCAACAATGTTAAGAACACTAAACGAATATGGTAATAAGCACGGTATCGGAAGAATAGATATTGTTGAGAACCGTTTTGTTGGTATGAAAGCTAGAGGTTGTTATGAAACTCCAGGTGGAACGATTATGCTAAAAGCTCACCGTGCTATCGAGTCTATATGTTTAGATAGAGAAGAAGCTCATATGAAAGATGGCATGATTGCAAAATATGCTGAACTTATTTATAATGGTTTTTGGTTCTCTCCTGAGAGAGAAATGCTTCAAGCTGCTATTGACACTACACAAAAATATGTACAAGGTACTGTTAAATTAAAACTTTACAAAGGAAATATTGAAGTAGTAGGACGTGAGTCAGATATGTCACTATATTCTGAAGAGCACTCAACATTTGAAGAAGATGAAGTATATAATCAAAAAGATGCAGAAGGTTTTATTAAACTAAATGCACTAAGAAGAATCATCGCTGGTAAAAAAAGAAGTATTAAGTAAATATAAAGGACCTAAAATATGAGCATTATTAAAATTGACATGAACTCACCTGAATTTCAAGCTGAAATGCAAAAGACAATAAAATTTACAGACAAAGTTGTTTCTCAATTTGGTTGGGAATACAATCCTCAAGATGAAGTAAATGAGGGTGTGCAAATGGGTCTTGCTAGATACAAGATGATGTATAAAAAAAGATTTTGCCCATGTTTTATGGTTGATGCTACTGGTGATAAGCCAAAAAGTGTTGATGATAGAACTTGCCCTTGTAAACCTGCCATAGAAAAAGAAATACCTGAAACTGGTACATGTCACTGTGGCATCTTTTGTACACCTGAATTTGCTGCTAATAAACGCATTGAGATGGGTATGGAAGAAGTTGTTCATACTCATTCTCGTGGTCTTACAAAAGAAGAGTGCGAGCTCTTAGTTAAGCAAGCTGAACTAGATGGTGATGAACTTATGTCCCTTCTTGAAGCAAGAGAAATCGATATGATAAACTTCAAACTAGTAGATGTTCGAGAACATATGGAATGGCAAATGGGTCATATAAAAGGTTCAGATGCCTTAGTTCCAACAAGTAGTTTCTTCCAAGTTCTCGATGATGCAAAATTGTCTAAAGATGAAAATATTATACTTTATTGTCACGTAGGTAGTCGTTCTGCTCACTGTGCAAGAATCTTAACTGATATGGGATATTCTAAGATAGGAAATCTAACTCATGGTATCGTATCTTTTAGCGGCGAAATAGAAAAATAAATTAAAGGAAAATATTATGAAAGTATTACTAATTAAAGATGTAAAAAGTTTAGGGAAAAAAGGCGAAGTTAAAGAAGTTAAAGATGGTTATGGGAAAAATTTTCTTGTTGGAAAAGGTTTCGCAAGACATGCAACTCCAGAGATTTTAGCTCAACATGCAAAAGATGAACTTATAGTGGCTGAGAGTCTTGAAAAAGAAGTAGATGCTCTTAAAAAAATAGCTTCACAACTTGATAAATGTGAAATCATCATTACTAAAAAACTTGGTCAAAATGGTCATCTTTTTGGTTCAGTAACTAAAGAAGAAGTTGCAGCAGCACTTAAAGAACAACATAATATTGAAATTGATAAAAAACATATCAATGAAAAAATAGCAATCAAAACTGTTGGTGAACATGATTTAGATTTTAAATTAGGTCACGGTCTTCACGCTACACTACATGTGGATGTTCAAGGCGAATAAATGTTTGATGCTACTACGATACTTGCTTACAAAGGCAAAAATAAAGCTGTAATTGGTGGAGATGGGCAGGTTACTTTTGGAGACTCAGTTCTCAAAGGTAATGCTACAAAAATCCGTACACTACATAAAGGCAAAATCCTAGCTGGTTTTGCTGGAAGCACAGCAGATGCTTTTAATCTTTTTGATATGTTTGAAGAGTTTTTAGAGGATAAAAAAGGTGATTTATTAAAATCAGTTGTTGAATTCTCAAAAGCTTGGCGTAAAGATAAGGTTCTAAGACGCCTTGAAGCGATGATGATTGTCCTAAATAACGAGCACATTTTCATACTTACAGGAAATGGTGATGTTGTTGAACCAGAGGATGGAGAGATAGCGTCTATCGGTAGTGGTGGAAACTATGCAATATCTGCAGCAAGAGCCCTTAAAAAACATGCCAAACTAGATGAAGAAAAACTAGTTCGTGAAAGCTTATCTATTGCAGCAGACCTTTGCATCTATACTAATCACAGTATAAAAACTCTTATATTAGAGGAAAATAAATAATGAATTTAACACCCAACGAGATAGTTGAATATCTAGATAAATATGTAATATCTCAGAAAGATGCTAAAAAAACTATTGCTCTTGCTCTAAGAACGAGATATAGAAGAATGCAACTCTCCCAAGAGTTACAAGATGAAATCATGCCAAAAAATATCTTGATGATAGGCTCAACTGGTGTTGGTAAAACAGAAATATCAAGACGACTTGCAAAGATGATGAAAGTTCCTTTTATCAAAGTAGAAGCAAGTAAATATACAGAGGTCGGCTTTGTTGGTCGTGATGTTGAGTCTATGATTCGTGATTTAGTTATTTCATCTATTGCTATAGTAAAACAGGAAAAAAAAGAACAAAACAAAGAAAAAATAGAAAATTATGTTTTAAACAAGATAGTAGAAAAACTTCTTCCAGCACTTCCTGATGCTGCAAGTGAAAGCAAAAAAGATGATTATCAAAGACTTCTTTCAGCTATGGAAGAAAAAGTTATAAGCGGTGAAATGGATGAGAGGATTATTGAACTTCAATTTGACAAAGTCAATCTAGAGTTTAATGATACTAATCTTCCACCCGAAATGGCAAAGGTTCAAGAATCTTTTTCTAAGATATTTGAAACTATGAACAAAGAAGATACTAAAAAAGAAGTCACAGTTAAAGATGCAAAGTCAATACTGAAGGTTGAGGCTAGTCATAAACTTCTTGATATGACAAATATCAACAATGAAGCATTAAAACGTGCTGAGGACGGTGGTATAATCTTTTTAGATGAAATAGATAAAATTGCTATTAGCGCAAAATCACAAGGGCGAAATGACCCAAGTAAAGAAGGTGTTCAAAGAGATTTACTTCCTATAGTTGAAGGAAGTAGTGTAACTACAAAATATGGTGTTATTAATACAGATCATATTTTATTTATTGCTGCTGGTGCATTTCATGTTACTAAACCAAGTGATCTTATCCCAGAACTTCAAGGTAGATTTCCACTAAGAGTTGAGTTAGAGTCACTAACAGAAGAGACACTGTATCAAATACTAACACAGACCCAGAGTTCTCTACTTAGACAATATGAAGCTCTTTTAGCTGTTGAAGATGTAAAATTAATATTTGAAGATGCAGCTATAAAAGCAATAGCAAAACTTTCTCATAGAGCAAACGAGACAACAGAAGATATCGGAGCAAGAAGACTCCATACAGTTCTTGAAAGAGTTTTAGAAGAGATTAGCTTTGAAGCAGATGCTTATAAAGAAAAAGAATTTATTGTAACAGATAAACTTGTACATGACAAACTTGATATAGTCGTTGAAGACGATGATTTATCAAGATATATATTATAAAAGGCAATAAAATGACAAAAGCTGGTTTCGTATCTTTAATTGGACGTCCAAATGCTGGAAAAAGCACACTAATGAACTCACTACTAGGTGAGAATATAGCAATGGTTAGCCAGAAGGCAAATGCAACTAGAAAACGTTCAAATGCTATCGTAATGCATGGTGATACACAAATTATCTTTGTTGATACTCCAGGACTACATGAGAGAGAAAAAGTTCTTAATCAGTTTATGCTAGATGAAGCTCTAAAAGCAATGGGTGATTGTGACTTAATAGTTTATCTTGCTCCAATTACTGACTCTGTTGAGCACTATGAAAAATTTTTAAAATTAAATAATAACAAAGTCAAGCACGTAATAATTTTAAGTAAAATTGATCAAGTAAAACAAGAAAAACTTTTTAAAAGAATCGCTTCTTATAATCAATTCTCCGATCAGTTTGAAGCACTTATCCCAGTTGCTGTTCCTAAGAAAATCGGTCATGAAGAATTATTAAAAGTCATATCAAGAAATTTACCAGATTCACCGTTTCTTTTTGATCCAGAAGATTTAACTAGTGAACTTGTTCGCGATATTTATGCTGGTTTTGTTAGAGAAGGAATTTTTGAAAATGTAAGTGATGAGATACCTTATGAGTCTGATGTTCTTATTGATTCTATTGAGGAAGAAGAAGGCATCGATAGAATCAATGCAACTATTATTATAGAAAAAGAGTCTCAAAAGGGAATTATAATTGGTAAAGGTGGCGAGTCAATTAAAAGAATCGGTAAATCTGCAAGAGAGAAAATTGAAAGACTAAGTTGTAAAAAAGCATATTTAAACCTACAAGTAAGCGTTAAAAAAGGCTGGTCTAAGGATAAAGCATACCTTGAAGAGATAGGATATAAATCGTGAAAATAGTTTTTTTATTATTAGTTACTTTATCTTTATATTCCAATGATGTATTAACAAACTATAGAATGAATGGTATAAATGCTATAGAAAAACAGATGGATTTTGATCTTACAAAAGCTCAATATTGGAGCGAACATATAAAAGATATAGATACTACTTTTGGATACCTAGAGTCAAATCCAAATATATTAACATGTAATAAAGAAAACTCCACACTAAACTTGTATGTAAAAGACACTAATAATAGTTATGGATTTCAAAATGAGTACAGCGCTTTCACAGGTAAAATCAAAGGTGATAAAGTTAAAGAAGGTGATTTGAAAACTCCAGTAGGAATTTATCAAATTACTAAAAAACTAACAAAAGAAAATAAACTTGACTCTTTTTATGGGCCTTTAGCCTTTGTTACATCTTATCCTAATACATACGATAAATATAGAGGGAAAAATGGGCATGGCATCTGGATACATGGCCTGCCAACAGAGCAGAAAAGAGATGAGTTTACAAAAGGCTGCATTGCTATCAATAACAGTAATATAGAGGGTTTAAATGAAATTATAGACATAGACAACACTCTTTTAATAATAAATACTGATGAAGTAAAAAAAGGTATTTCCAAAGAAACTTTAGCAACTCTGCTTTCTCAACTATATTCATGGAGATATAGCTGGCTTTTTGATGATATTAATGGATACTTAGCTTTTTATTCAAGTGATTTTGTTAGATCTGATGGTATGAAATTTGACAGATTTAAAAAGTATAAAACAAGAGTATTTAAAAAAATAGAAAAAAAGACAATAATATTTAATAGCATTAATGTTATTCCTTACCCTAACACAGATAATATATATCAAATAACTTTTAAAGAGTTATATAAATCAGATACTTTTAAATTTAGTGGAGATAAAACATTAGTTGTCAAACTAGATGAAACTAAGAGTATGAAAATTCTGACTGAAAAATAAAATGCCTACTATTAAATTTAGATTTTTAATTACTTTTTTTTTCTTTTTAAGTATTAATATATTTGCATCTTCTGATATACAACTTATAAAAAAAGAAAATAGTGATTCTAACACTACCCTTCTTGTTATTGGTGGAATACATGGAGATGAACCTGGTGGGTACTTTGCTGCTTCAATTCTAGCTACTCACTATAAAATTAAATCAAAAAACCTTTGGATCGTTCCTAATCTAAATAAAGACAGTATTCAAGCCAATAAACGAGGTTTAAATGGGGACATGAATAGAAAGTTCTCAGTTACAAGTAAAAATGATAAAGACAAAAAGATTGTTCAAGAAATTAAAAAAATTATACTTTCAAAAAAAGTATCTTTAGTTTTAAACCTACATGATGGAAATGGTTTTTACAGAAAAAAGAATCAAGGTAATATTTTTAACCCAAATTCTTGGGGACAGACATGTGTTATAGATCAGTATAAATTAAAACAAGATCAGCCATTTGGAAATCTAAATTCTATTGCTTCAATTGTTACACAAAATATAAATAAAAAACTTTTAAAACAGCACCATACCCTTGGTGTAAGA
>NZ_JADGFC010000218.1 GCF_016744025.1 Sulfurimonas sp. | reverse complement strand
ATGGGAATAGATAAGAGTAATATCCGTTTTGTTGTTCATATGAGTATGCCTAAAACCATGGAAAACTATTACCAAGAGATTGGTCGCGCTGGAAGAGATGGTTTAGCTGCTCAAACTCTTCTTTTATACACTAAATCAGACGATGTAAAGATGAGAAGTTTTATAGATGATATAGAGAATTTAGAGTATAAAGAACTTCTATATAACAAACTTCGTAAGATGTATAGCTATTCAAATTCAAGTGAATGTAGACATAAACTAATAGCTAAGTATTTTGAAGATGAAATAGATACTTGTGGTGATATTTGTGACAATTGTAGGCGAGGTGAAGTAGAAAAAATTGATATTACACTAGAATCTCAAAAACTACTCTCTTGCATCTATAGATGCGAGCAAAAATTTGGAATGATACACGTTATAGATGTTTTAAGAGGTTCTAAGGGACAAAAAGTATTACAGTTTTATCATGATAAGCTATCAGTTTATTCTATAGGCAAAGATGTTTCAAAAGAAGTTTGGAACTCTATAGGAGATAGACTTTTTGAGTTAGATGCAATTGAAATTGGAGAGTTTAGAGCTATTAAACTTAAAAAGTTTGGTGTAGGAATCTTACAAAAAAAAGTTTCTGTTGAAATAGATAAGCACAAAATGGATATTAAGGGTAGAACTTCTAAGAAGCAAGAGTTTAGCGAAGTTGAAGATAGTGTGTTTGAACAATTTAAGGCGTTAAGACTTGAGATAGCTTCAAAAAATGAAGTTCCAGCCTATATCGTTTTCTCAGATAAAACACTTTTAGAGTTTGCACAAAAACTACCACAAAACAAAGAAGAAATTTTAGATGTTAATGGGGTAGGTGAAGTGAAATATGAAAGGTATGGAGAAGATTTTTTAGCTCTTTGTAAAGAACTAAAATGATATAATGATAAAAATTTAAAACAGCAGAGTATACTTTGAAAAAAATTTTAATAATTAGTGACGGTATAGCAGGAAAGCATTTTCTACAAAGAGTTATTGAGACCTATACTAGTGAAAACATTTACTATGTTGTCCAAGCAAAACCAGTAGAATATGAAGATGTTAATCCTGCACGTTTTAAGTTTTATGAGTTTGATCCAACAAGCTTTTATAAACTTTCAAACCTTTTAAAAATGGAATTTGTTCAAGTAATGATTGCTATGGATAATCAACTTGATGTTGAAAATACTATTAAGAATATCAAACTTGTAAAAAAGCAACTTCGTGTCATCGTTTTAAACAAATGGGATATGAAGAATGAAAACTCAGATGTAGTTATGATTAATTCTCATGAGCTATTAGCTTCTAGACTCATCGACTACCTTCCTAATGTTCCTGTAATCGCTCAAAATGTAGGAATAGGTGAGGGAGAAATAATGGAAGTATTAGTTCCATTTGGAAGCTCCTTTGTTTATAGACATATAGGCGTAATAGAACAAAAAAACTGGCGTATTGTTGCAATATATAGAAATAGAAAACTTCTAATGCCTTCTCGTAGAAGAATGATTCAGCCAAATGATTTACTAGTTCTAGTTGGAGAACCTGCCGTTTTAAAATCAGTATACCGTGCAATTAAGAGAGAGCTTGGGCAATTTCCAGAACCTTTTGGATCAAATATCTTTTTATATGTTGATATGAATCTTGTTAATTTAGGAACAATTCAAGAACTTATTAGAAGAGCTGTTTTCGCTCATAAAAAATTCAAACATGATCTTATAATTAAAGTAGTAAATCCTAGTAACATAGAAACTATTCAGTACATAAAAGACCTTAGAGATGATAATGTAATTGTAAATATAGAGTATAAGTCAACAGACCTAATTAATACATTTTTTAATGATATAAAGCTTTATCATATAGGCCTTATTATAGTCTCGTCAGAGATGTTTGCCCATTATCATATGAGAAAAGCTCTGTATGAATCACATGTCCCTGTATTAAAGCTCTCAGATAGATCTTTTTCAAGTGTTAAAGACGCTTCAATCATACTAAGTGACAATAGAGATTTAGAAAAAATATCTGCAACTATATTTGATATATCTGAGCAGATGGGATTTAACTTAGAAATATACAATTATATGAATGAGCATCAAGAAGAAAAAGAACAGGTGATAGAACACTATTATAACCTTGCAACGATCTTTTCAAAAAGCATTAAGGTTATTAAAGAAAATAAAAATCCAATCAGGACACTAAGACAAAAAAACAACTTTGTTCATATCTTACCTTTTACATATAAACTAACAAAAAGACGTGCTTATTCATTTTTATCTACAGACAGCGAAAAACTTTATTATAAACTAGATAATTACCATCAAATTTTTATACCGGTTCAGCTCTAAAGAAATTATTTAGCTTTATCTTACCCTTTTTTAAGTATTATATATTTAAATAATTAATTAAAAATTTTGGATATATAATGCAAGTAAACATAGCCCTCAAAAAAGTCGTTGATAACTCATACAATATCAA
>NZ_JADGFC010000217.1 GCF_016744025.1 Sulfurimonas sp. | reverse complement strand
TTCACCAAATGAGTTTGAAAGAAGGTATAATTTAAAGTCTTCAAAAATGTAGGTTTTTACTGGTTTAGTAATTGTCTAGTTTATAGGGGACATTCCATTTCTTTTTTTATGATGTTGATAGTAGCAATTTTTCTTTATTCACTACCAAAACTCTTAGCATTAGATAAAGAATTCTTGCAACCAAAACAAAGTGTATGACAATGATACTAATTTCAAAATGGATATATGTAATAGTCAAATGGTGTTTGTATTTAATGGTTGTTATTGCAATTAGATAAGTTTGTAAGTAATGGATTTCAAAGACTCAATCAATACTCCCCACCAAGACCTGATGATATAGCAATATTTGTATTTAACATAGTGGGGTTAGTCGTAGTCTTGTTATTACCAAGAGCTTTAAAGATGATAATTACATCTATAAAGAATAGAAAACAAATAGCTCAATGGATAAGAAATAATTAGAAGAGAGAATTAAAAAAACTGCAATTATATTTATGAAATAGCATTAACTATATAGTGTACACGATGAAACATAGTTATAATATAAGCTAAGAACTAAAGATTAACTCATTTTTTAGTAGTAGAGAGAGAAAAAAGTAGGGGGGAGGCACACTGGGATTTTCATCTTCAAAACTTAAATAAACCTTATAAATAAGCTTACAAAGTGTCACATTTTTCATCTTCTCAGTTTGATATATGTAGTTATTATATGTAGCGAGAGCTAAAAATTTCGCACAGGAGATGATTTATGAATACGGCTTGCAAAGCACTCAGTCAAAAGGTGTTCGCTTAACTCAGCCAAGCTGAGTAGTCTCCACTTTTGTCTGAGATACTTTGTCTTCACCTTAAGCAAAATAGTAGATAAAGGGAGAGAAAGTAAATATTCCAACAAAGCTATTGCGTATTACATCTCCATACTCAAACATTCTTTCTGTTTGTACATACACTATGTGAGTGTCATTTATGCCTATAAACACCGTATAGTAAGCTATAAGAGGCATATATTGTCAAAAGGTATGTAGAGAAATTATTATCGGTACAGACTATGCAATGTTAAACCCAACAACTACATATATAAGTATATAATAAGCCATATAAGCCCCTATATAGGACGATAATTCTCATAAATACATTTATGCTACTTACCTATGTATGTGCTATTATATAGCTTATATATACATACTATAAAAAATATTTTTGATTGCTTCTTGAACATTCTTACACCAACTAACAACGCAGTGAAACAACCAATGCACTTCCCCCCCCCATGAATTTTATTACTACTAATGAAGCTTCCTTTTTTTATAGCACCCTAACGAGTGCAACCTTTTTGGAAATTAATTAAATCCAAAAGGAATACAAATGCAAGTAGAACTAAGAGATATAGAAGTTCATATAGAACCAACGGAAATATTAACACAAGCTATTCAAGATTGTGACATATCTATTGATGATGTTGTAAACATCTGCATTGATGAAGAGAGTTCAGATACAGTCTTAAGTGCTGTTGATAATGAAGATATTAAAAGCTACTGTGACAAATACTCAATACATATATCACTAGACAACTTCGGACTAATTGCTAACTCTATAAAAGATTTTAGCAAAGATGAAAAAGCAAAGTTACTATGGCTATTGCTAAAGTGTAATGGATAAATTATGCTTAGGATATATTTAACGGACTTATAAGCATACAACGAAGGTCATTTAATAGGAAAGTGGGTTGAGTTGCCACTAGCACCAGATGAACTATCACAAACTCTATCAGACATATTGGAACTAGGTGAACATATCTGTAAGACAGACAACCATGAAGAGTATTTTATTACTGATTATGAGTGGGATGATGTAGATATGTTTGAGGTTGGAGAGTATGAAAATCTAACAAAGCTAAATGAACGAGTAGAAGCCTTAGATGAACTATGTAGTGAACCACTAAAGGCAGTATCATTTCTATTAAATGAGGGTTTAGCAAAAGACCTAAATGAAGCTATTGAAAAAGTAGATGAAGTAATAGTTTATGAAGACTGCACTATGGTAGATATTGCAGAGCAATACATAGATGAGCATTGTGATTTAAATGGTCTATCATCATTGATAGTTAATAATATTGACTACGAGGGTATAGCTAAAGAGTTTGAAATGGATAGCTCTTATTTTAAAGTAGGTGGAGATATATTTATGTACATTGGCTAACGCCAGTGTGCTTATTTTTTTCCGCTTACAAAGTCTCTCTACAAAGCATATCTAATTAAACTCTACCTATTAATGAAAGGTCTTCCAGTAATAGCTAAAGTATAATTATATCTACCAGTAGGAGAGACATTGACGCTATACCACACACGCATTAACTTCTGATTGCTACACCTTGAAGACACACTAACTTTTACTACAGATCGCCAATTCTAAAATCAAGTGCAATTTTTTGAAAGTAAGTTGAAAGATAGGATTAATCGATAATCTGCTAATCTTATTCGACCAAAAACAAAGAA
>NZ_JADGFC010000086.1 GCF_016744025.1 Sulfurimonas sp. | reverse complement strand
GTATTGACAATGGGAACTGAAGATAGACATAAGATAGCAAAAGCTCAAAGAAAAAGAACTATTAAAAAAACAAAGAGTATCTCAAAAAGAGTTCTTATCGCTTGTGAAGATACAAAGTCTTCAAGATTTTATTTTACAAAAATGATAAAAGATTATGGACTTAGAGGTAAAGTTACTTTTGCTAAACATATTGGAACAAATCCAATGAAAGTTCTTGGAGCTATAAAAGTTCATTTATTAAAAGATTCTAATTTCGATGAAAAGTGGATTGTTATTGATAAAGATAGTTATTCAAAATCAGAGTTTAACGGCACTATTGCAAGTGCAAAAGCTTTAAATATTAATGTTGCTTATGCCAATGAAGCTTATGAGTTATGGATATTACTTCATTTTGAAGAGCAAACCGCATATATTAACCGATTGCAATTAAATAAAAAACTTACCACTATGATTGACTATGAAAAGAATAATGAATTTATTTATGAAATAGTTAAATCTAAGCAAAGTGAAGCTATTAAAAGATCTAAGAATCTGATTAAACATTTTACAGATATAAATGGATGCCCTGATCCATTTAATGATAACCCTTCAAATACTATTTATAAACTTGTTGAGTCTTTGGAAAAACTCAAGGCAACATAATCTAATATAAAATAGTAAGCTATCCGTGTACTCAACCATTACACTTAATGATTACCTTTTTGTAAATAAATCTCCACTTTTCCCACCTCCATGCAAACATTCTGCAAAAACTAACTGTAAAATAATCTTAAACAATTAGAGGAATTAAGATGAAAAATTTACTATATGTTGATAGAGAGTTTGAAAATTCAATGGGTGGAGATAAGAACAGAAGTAGATATTTGCATAAGAGTTTGCAAAACACTTCTAAAGTTTTTACTTGCATCATTAACGACTCAAACACACATACAAAACACTCTTGCGACCTAGAGCTCTACACTGCAAAAAAGACAAATCATCTGCTTCCACAAGCTATAGCAGAGTTTTCACAAGAGAGTTTAAATATGTTTGTGACTTTTATAAAAGAGCATGAGATTAAAGAACTTTTTATTCGTACTATCGCTTTTAGCTCACTTGCTGTTTTTGCTAAAAGAGCAGTTGCATCTCTAAACATCATCATAGATGCAGACCTTATTTTGTCTCGTCTGATGCAACAGGCTTGGCAGAAAAAAAGATCACTAAAGAACAGATACTATCTATTTGAGTCTGTTAAACTTTTCTTTTATGAGAAAGCTCTATATAAAAATAATTTTACTATTTTGTTCTCAAATGAAGATGAGTGTTTTAAGATAAAAGAAAAACATGTATCTGCTAAAATAGAGTACTTGCCAAACACAACTGACATAAAACCCAAAGAGGTCTCAGATGCAGATGCAAAGGTCATTCTCTTTTTTGGAGTAATGGACTCAACAGCAAACATAGATGCATACAAATATATAGAGACCGAGCTTTATGAGAGAATCAAAGATGAGCTAGAACTTTACGACTACGAGATTCACGTAGTAGGGAAAAACTGCGAAGCTTTAAATGGCTCAACACATAAACGCATAAAAATCATAGGAAAAGTAGACTCAATTGAGTCCGCCATTTTAAAGAGTAGTTTTGTACTGCTTCCTATTTTCATAGCATCTGGAACAAACACCAGAGTCATTGAGTGTGCCATAGCTGGACGAGCTTTAGTTACTACGCCACTTGGTATGGAGGGTCTTACAAGATTAAAAGACCAAGAGTATATAGCTCAAAACTTGCAAGACATGAGTGCGTGTATAAAAAAACTTATGTGCGAGAAAACCTACCGCATAGAACTTGCCAAAGATTTACAAGAAGAGATTTTAGCTACATTTTCATATGAGAACTTTCAAAAAAAATTAGAGGATATTATAAACAACTCATCCAAATCAAAAGTAGCACTCATGCATGTTCCAAGACGTTTTACACAAAGCTCATGGGGCGGAACTGAGACTGTGGTTATCAGCAGTACAAATGCTTTAAAACCACTAGGTTATGACTCTAGCATCTACACATCAAAAGCTCTAGATAAGACCCCGCAAGAGAGTATTGGCTCTGTTGTCGTAAAACGGTTTGATTATTTTTACCCATTTTTTGGACTTAATAAAAAACATATAGATGCCTTTGACGCCATTGGAGGGAACCTCTTTAGCTTCTCTCTTTTGTTTGCACTATTGCGCAAAAAAGATATAGACCTTATTCATCTTCATACTCTAAAGAGAATGGGTTCCATAGTAAGAAGCGTAGCAAAGTACAGAAAAATCCCATATGTTATAACTCTTCACGGAGGATATTTCAACATCAACCAAATCGAGGTCAAACACCGTAAAGAACAGCTAAAAAATGGTTTTGAGTGGGGTAAGATTTTGGGCTTATTATTTGGTTCTAGAAAAGTTTTAGATGATGCAACAGCTATTATAACACTATCAAAAGAGGAGTATGTTCAAGCTCATAAACGCTATGGTGAAAAAGTGCATTACATTTCTAATGGTGTAGATATAGATAAATTTAGAAAAAGTGAAAACACTTCTTTTAAAGATAGCTACAATATACCTGCATCTAAGAAGATGATACTTTGCAGTGCAAGAATAGACACTCAAAAGAACCAGCTTCTTCTTTTAGAAGTATTTAAAGAGTTGTCGCACAAGTACGATGACTTGCATCTAGTACTTTTAGGGGCAGTGTCTGATAATGACTATTTCATTTTATTAAAAAGTTTTATAAAAGAGCACTCTTTAAACTCTACTATTACTTTCGTTGAAAATTTAACACCAAAAGATCAGCTTCTTGTAGACGCATATAGAGAGGCTGAGATATTAGTACTGCCATCACGTCATGAACCTTTTGGCATGGTTATACTTGAATCGTGGGCGGCAAGCACTCCTGTTGTTGCTTCTCTTACTGGTGGAATAGGAAAAATCATTACTCATAACAAAAATGGACTACTTTTTAAAAATGGTGACAAAAATGAACTATATGAAAACATTACTTATCTCTTAGATAAAAAAGATTTAAAAGATATGTTGGTAGAAAATGCTTCCAAAGATGTAAAAAAATACGATTGGAAACATATTGCTAAAGATTTAGATTTTATATATAAAAGTGTTCTAAAATCTAAATAGCTCCTATTGTAAGTTTGGATTTAAAACTTGGCAAAACTCTTTTATATCCCGCTTATTAATGATGCCTTCTAAATTGTTATTTCCATAAATAGTATGGGCAACATTTAAATCATCTTCAGAGGACATAACTATAATCGGAATATTTATATCTTCTTCATCCATATAGTTTAATACCTCTGAACTTATCCCATCAGTTAAATAAAAATCCAATATAATCATATCGAATTTTTTTGCAATGAGCAGATTTTTGGCTCCATTATTTGTTTCTGTAAATGTGAGTTTAAATTTATCTTGCAAGTAAGTTTGAAGGAGTTCTCTAAACTTACGACTATCTTCCACTATGAGTAGATGCTTAGCATCTTTTGGAGCATTTGTTACAGAGTAAGAGTTTATGATTGGGTTTGGAGTTGGTATGCTTACATGAAAACAACTTCCCTTATCAGGTTCACTATCTACCCATATTCTTCCTTTGTGTAGTCCTTCTATAATTTTTTTACATAACATAAGACCCAGACCAGTACCTGATGTACTTTTTTGATAAACATTTTCTATTTGAACAAAGGACTGAAACAGTTTTCCTTGATCTTCTTTTGAAATTCCTATGCCCGTGTCACATATGGAAAAAACATACTCTTTTCTCTTCTCTTCATAACTTATGGTTAGAGAAATTTTTCCGTTTTCTGGCGTAAATTTTATGGCATTACTTATTAAGTTTAAAATCGCTTGTTTAAAGAGTCTAGCATCTAAGAGCAAGTATAGATGCAAGTCCAAGACTACTTTTAATGATATATTTTTTTTCAAAGCCATCGGTGTGCTTAGTGTCTCTACCTCTTTTAGTATTAAGTAAACACTGCTAAGTGTAGGATTGAACTTCATTTTTCCAGCTTCTAATTTAGCAAAATCAAGAATGGTATTTACAAGTTCTAGTAAGTTGTTTCCTGCAATATTGATTTTTTTTATGTATTCTCTTATATTATCTGGTGTATCAGGACGAAGCATCAGCACTTCAGAATAGCCATTAACCGCAGTCAAAGGAGTTCTTAACTCGTGAGACATACTAGATAAAAATACATCTTTAGCGTGGTTTGCACTCTCGGCTTTGTCCACGTATCCCATGAGTGATAGTTCACGCTCTTTTATGGAAAAGTTAAGTTCAAGTGCTTCAAGTAGTAAAATGAGTATCTCTTTTAGGTATAGTTTATTTGCTAAAGATTTAAGTGAAAGACCTATGTAGAAATTAAACTTTCTGTATTTAATAATCTTTTTTAAATCAAACTCTTCAAGATCAAATTCTTTTGTATCTATTTTTATATCTTCTATTGCCCAAGCAAGAGTGCTTTGCAGACTTTCTTTTATACTTTGGATTACATTAGCACTAATATTTACTTCTGAACTTAAAATAAGATCATGTTGTGAAAATACATTGTTAATAGAACTTATAGCTTTTAAACCTGCATTTAAAGATAAAAAACCACTTGTTGAAAACTCTTTTAGAGGTCTATCCATAAATTCATATAACTCATTTGTAGTCAATGTCAGTTTTTCAAAAAGTTCTTTTTGTTTTAGCTCATCTTCTTTAAAAGATTTGAACTCTGTTACTAATGAGTGCCATTTTACATGTAGTCTAGTAAGCTCTTTTATGTCTATACCCGAAGCATTAAGGAGTTCGGACTGCGTGTCAAAACTTTCTAAAAGTTTATGAAACTTACACTCTGATGAATCGGTTGTAATAGAGTTTAATTCAGACAAATCTCTCTTGTCACTTTTCATAAATGTTTCTATCTTTGAGTAGTTTTCTTTATGAATGGAGAACACACTATATACTTTATCTAGCATCCAGATAGACGAGTTTTGAGAAACATTATTTTCCGATATATTGGTTTTATAATAAGAACTATCAACTACCAAGTACTCTACCAACGCTAATATTTTAGACAGTAATGCAAAATTTTTATTGACTAAGGGATCAATCCCTGACATCCTACTTAGGAGCTGACTTATTCCAAAAAAACCATATTTTACTTTGGCACTCTCAAGTTTTAAAGATGAATGAACATAGCCAACCTTACAAACACGCTCTATGTAGTTTTGATCAAAGGGACTACTGTAAATAAAGACAATAAACTCTTTAAAAGTATTTAACAATTGATCTAGGTCTGTATATCTAAAGTAATATACTAAGTCTTTTTTATCTTTTAAATACTCGTTGTAAAATTTGTCAATCAATATATTACTTAATATCGGAAGCCTATCTTTTAATTCTTGAAGTGATAAAATATCTTCTTGCGTAATACAAAAATTTTTTAACAAATCATCCATATTATGATTTTGCATGCGTAACATTCCCTATTAAGTCGTTTTATAAATTATATCATAAAGTATAAATTAACAGTTTGCAACAATTTTGCAAACTATTTCTTTATACTGAGAAATTAAATTAAGGAGATGTTATGCAAAAAGTACTTATTAGCGCATTAGCGTATGATGGAGGGAAGTCTGGCATTGCCAATTATATTGACAATGTAGTTTCCCAACTAAGCAAAACTATGTACATTGATATTATTGTAAATGAAGACGAGGTTAAATTTTTTGAGGGGATATCGGACAAAATTTCTTTTAAAATTGTTCCATCTCATTTAAAAAAACCTTTACATAGTGTCCTTTGGCATCTTTTTATATTACCATTTAAGATAAATAAAGATGAATATGAGTGGATGCTTCTTCCAGCTGGAAACCGTCGCCTGATGTCATTTTACCCAATAAAAACACTTGTAACAATGCATGATTTGTCGCAGTTTAACGTAGGAAAAAAATACGATATATTTCGTATGTTTTATATAAAACGCGTAATCCCATTTTTTTTAAAACGAGCAGATAAAATTTTTACGGTAAGTCAAAACACAGCTGATGATATGGTTCTACACTACAGCATGAAAAAAGAGCAACTCACTGTAAACTACAATGGAGTAAATAAGGATTATTTTGCACCAGCAACTTCTTTAGATAAAGATTTATTAAAAGTAAAAAAGCCCTACATACTTTATGTTTCAAGAATAGAGCATCCTGGAAAAAATCATCTAAATCTAATTAAAGCTTATGAAAAACTACCACTTAGTTATAAAGACAAGTATAACCTTTGTCTTATAGGTAGTGACTGGAATGGAGCACAGGCTGTTCATGAATATGCTGATTCTTCCTTAGATGCTAAACGGATTAAATTTTTAGGGTATGTAGAAAACAGTGAGTTACCGCTTTACTATCGTAATGCATCTGTATTTGTATTTCCATCATTTTATGAAGGTTTTGGAATTCCTGTAGCTGAAGCAATGGCAAGTGGTGTAGCTGTTGCTGCATCTAATACTTCTTCACTTCCCGAAGTTGGAGGAGATGCCGCACTTTATTTTGATCCTGAATCAGCTGAGAATATTTCTGAGGTTATGCATAAGATATTAAAAGACAAAAAATACAGACAAAATATGCAAAAGATGGGTTATAAGCAAGTTAAAAAGTTTGACTGGAAGATACATGCAAAAATCATCCAAAAGATTGCTAACTCTGCATAATAATTGCAATAAGATATGTGATACTACTCAAAATTAGGAGTATCTCATGAAAACTTTAACACACACAACAAGAACCAAACTAAGCAAAAGAGTTACTGAGTCATCTTTGGTTTTTAGTTTTTATCTACTTTATATACTGGTTCTTCCTATGATGAAGTTAATATCAATATTTTATAAAAAAAATCTTTACTCACCTTATAGTGTTGGACATGGAATCAACCTGCAAATATTCAACACAACTTTTTCTTTAGTAAAATACCTACCATTGAGTAAGGATATACTACAAAAAAAAGTCTCCTTAGTTGGAACAAATATTTATAATGAACAAACTCAAAATAAAATTCTTCCTGCTCTTTTATCTCTATATACGCTTCGATCTTTAAGCGGAATAAATCACTTATCTGTTGAAGATACAGATAACGAGTATTTACAAAATACAAGCGCACTATATGATATGAAGTTGTGTATAAAATTTTTAATAGCTTTAATATTTTCATCTACAAAAAAAGTATATCTGCGTCGTATAAATCTAATGGGCGTATCTTTTATAAATACTACCATGCAAAATGCTGTAGAGCTTATAAAAACAAATGTAAATAATAGAAAAAAAACAAACATCTTTTTTATTAATGCAGATACCTTGAACAAAACTTATTCTAATCCATCTTTAAGAAGTATATTGAAAAAAAACTCGTTTGTACTTCCTGATGGAAGCGGTATAAAGATGGCTTGTAACATGATGAACACTCCACTTAAGCAAAATATAAATGGAACAGACATGTTTCCATTTATTTGTCATATGGCACAAGAAGAAGGATTGAAAATTTTTCTTTATGGAGCTAAGGACGGTGTAGCAAATCAAATGAAAAACAAAGTACAAAAAGAGTTTCCATCTTTAGAGATTGTAGGTGCAATTAATGGTTATGATATTCATAACAATGAAGTTATAAATATGATTAATCACTCTAAAGCAGACATAGTATTTGTAGCTAAAGGTGCTCCACTACAAGAAGAATGGATACAAAAAAATTCTAAAAACATATGTGCTCCTGTAGTTATTGGAGTGGGAGGTCTTTTTGATTTTTACTCTGGAAATATCCCCAGAGCTCCTATATGGATAAGAGAAATTGGACTTGAGTGGACATTTCGTTTAATGCAAGAACCACAAAGATTATTTAATCGTTATATCATAGGTAATCCACTATTTTTAATACGAACATATTATTGGGACAAAAAACAAAAGCGTGAATCTTTAAAAAAATATCATGAGTTAGTAGAAGAGAAAGAAGTATTTTCATTTTTACCTGATATCTCATTTATTAGTCATTACTCTTATCCGGTAAGTAAAAGGATTTTAGATATTTGTGCTTCATCTGTTGCCATATTACTTTTGTCTCCACTTATTCTCACAGTAGCCGTACTAATAAGACTTGAGAGTAAGGGTGCAGTTTTATTCCATCAAAAAAGAGTTGGTAGAAATGGAAAATTATTTAATATGTACAAATTTCGTTCTATGATTCAAAATGCAGAAGCATTAAAAAAAGAGTTATCTGATACAAATGAATCTAAAGATGGTGTAATATTTAAGATTAAAAATGATCCTCGTATAACTAAGGTAGGTAAATTTATACGTAAATGGAGTATAGATGAGTTACCACAACTTTTTAATGTTCTAAATGGAGAGATGAGCTTAGTAGGTCCCCGTCCACCTGTTCCTTCAGAAGTAGCAGAGTATGTAAGTGATGATCTTAAACGTTTACATATTGTTCCAGGTATAACTTGTTACTGGCAAATATCAGGACGAAGTGAGATACCCTTTAAACAGCAAGTTGATTTAGATAAAAAATATATCTCTACATGTTGTTTGTGGACAGATATAAAGATTTTATTTGCAACAATCCCAGCAGTACTTTCTCATAAAGGTGCTTACTAAAAAGATTATGAATGTTTGCAACTTATTTGCAAATATTCATTGTAGACTTTAAAATAAAAGAAGGAGTACGTCATGTTAAAGATACAAAGACAATATAATGATGAATACATAATCTATGATTTTATTGGTTCAATAAATAAGAATGATTTAGAAAAAGTAGAAAATATGTTAAATGATGACATTAGTAAAACATATGCATTTATTTTTAGTTTTAGATATCTTAACTACATAGATGCAGATGCAGTTAAAATGTTGCAAAAAATCTATGTAGTTGGCATTAACAGCGCTTGTGAAATGATTATAAGTGGTCTAAATGCTCAACCTGAGATGATGTTAGAAATATTTCAAACTGATAGACTCTATATGGTTAAAAAAACACTCAAAGATGCAACAAATATGTTCTACGGAGAAGATTATGAAATTATGTATAGCAGTTGATACCAACTTTGAAATTTTTAATTTACAAGTAATGAGTATCGCAGGAAAAGAAATAATTGAATACTGGTTAGAATGGGCTAGATATAAAGCCTATGATGGACTTTATATCTATACGTCTAGCAACATTATAGACAATAATAAAATCAAAACATTTCAGGATTTATATGGAGTGAAGTTAGTATACCAGAACTCATCAGAAGAAAAAATTATAGTTGAAAATACTAAGATGTACAATGGCATTGGAATTTTTTTAGATAATGGTGACTACAGATGTTTTCAAAACATGAATGATATATTAGCTTTTGAGCAAGAGCTGATTTATAATCCATTAAACTACTGCTCATCAGTTGGTTATGGAAAATCAGAAAATATACATATTGGTAAGAATGTCTACATTCATGAATCTGTTAAACTTTTGGGAGCTGTAATTATTGGTGATAATTGCACTATTGAAAAAGGTGTAGAAATACAAGACAGCGTAATAGACAAAGGTTGTCTCATTAAAAATGGCTCGACGCTAAAGAACTCTCACATTAGCCAAAATATACATTTAACTACAAAACTCTACTTAAAAGACAAAGCTCTATTTGAATCAAATTTATTTGATATTAAAAAAAGAGAAAGCTTAGCTCATGATGGAATTTGCCTGAAAATTTAATGCTTTAGAGGAATGAAGATATGATAGTAGCTATAGCAGGTGGAACTGGGTCTGGTAAAACTACACTCTCTTACGCCATGAAAAAGATCTACACTTTACGTTTTAATGCAAATGTTGAAATTGTGTCAATGGATAATTATTATAAAAATGAAAATATTGAAAAATTTGATAACTATGATCATCCAAAAGCATTTAACATGACCCTGTTATATAATGACTTAAAGGAGTTCTTATCTACTGGGAACATGCAAGTACGAAGCTATGACTATGTTACAAAAGAAAGTACAATAATAAGAACTCAATCAAATGTAAAAATTTTAATATTAGAAGGTTTATATCCATATTATGAAAAGAAAATAAGAGATATATGTAGTATAAAATTGTACTTAGATATAGATGAAGACACTAGGATTAAAAGAAGACTTCTACGCGACTTACAAGAAAGAAACATATCAATAGAAAAAAATACACAAATGATAGATTCTTTTGTAAAAGAGATGCATAAAAAATATGTTTCAAAACAAAAAAAGAAAGCAGATAAATTATTTAAAAGTAGTGAAAACATTTTAGAATATTTGTAGTATATTAATGTTATTATAAATATACTCTTTTAAGGAAAATGAATGAAATGTAAGCCATATATAATTGCTGTTGATGATACTCAGTATAATCTTGAGGTACTAACAATGATACTAATGGACTTAGATGCAGAAATAGAATGTGTAGAATCTGGAGCAGAAGCATTGGAACTCATTAAAATCAAGGTTCCAGATTTAATTTTACTTGATATTATCATGCCTAATATGAATGGATATGAAGTTTGCCAAACAATTAAAAAAGAGCCTGAGACTAACAATATACCCATAATATTTCTCTCTGCATTAGATGATATTGAAAGTAAAATAAAAGCATTTGAAGTTGGTGGAGTTGACTATATAACAAAGCCATTTAACACACTTGAAGTTGCAGCCAGAGTTAAGACTCACCTAAAACAGCACTATATGCTCGAAGAGATGAATATACTTCTTAAAGAATCTTTTCATGAGATTTATACACCTCTTGGAGTCATTAAAAGTTCTCTGTCTCTTTTAGAACTTGAACAAGGAGATAACGAACATTTTCAAAATATTAAAGCTTCAGTACAATCTCTTCACTCTATATATGAAGATATGTATTATGCTATAAAAAAAGAAGTTCGCAGTTACCCTTCTCAATGGATAGATTTGGAACCTTTTTTACAAAACAGGATTAAAATCTATAAGCCTCAGTTGGATAATAAAAAGCTCCAATACACAATAAGTTCTGAAATTGATTCACCTATGATAAAAATAAATCCTACAGAACTTGAAAGGCTAACAGACAACCTACTCTCCAACGCAATAAAATATGCAAATGAAGATAGTATAATTAAAATAGAGATAGCTCCTTTTAATGAAAAAATCAAATTGCTAATATCTAACAATTCAAAAAAAATCAAAGATTCTAAAAAGCTTTTTAATGAGCTTTACCGTGAAGATCATAGTGTTATGGGACTTGGAATTGGTTTGAGTATAGTTAAAAAAATATGTGATAAATACAATATAGACATAGAAGTAGAATCAAAAGACGACATAACGAGTTTTATACTTCGCCAATTCTAAAATCAAGTGCAATTTTTTGAAAGTAAGTTGAAAGATAGGATTAATCGATAATCTGCTAATCTTATTCGACCAAAAACAAAGA
>NZ_JADGFC010000085.1 GCF_016744025.1 Sulfurimonas sp. | reverse complement strand
CCTCTTTACTGTAATACTTTAAATCCGCAAAATTCTTTATAATTTCAAGTTTTTTATATTTCCATATATCTTTTTGCATTGTTTTACGTAAGCTATTTTCTAATGGATAAAACTTACTAAACTCGGTTTTTAAGTTTAATTTTCTTTTTTCTAGTTTATATATTTTTTCAAATTTATCTTTAATAATTTTTTCATTTTGATAAAATATATTTAAATCTTTTGAATAAGGAACAAAAAAAGTATCTTTTCGTCCAATAAAGTCATCTTTTACTTTTTCAAATTTTTTCTCTTCTTTTATAAATGAAGCTTCTATTACTTCTAAGGATTCAATATTTGTCACTAAAATAGAATCAAGAACTAATCTATTCATATTTTCTTGAATAGAAATCAATTTTGAAATATAATCTTTTGATTTTGTATTATTTTTTATTTCATTAAATACAATTTTATTAATAGAGGCAATTGATATAATTAAAATAACAATAACAATAAAACTCAATTTAATAATCTTTTTTATATTCATTTCACACCTTTAATCTGTTTTAGCTTCTCTATTTTGATATATACGATTTATCATATAACATAGTTTTAGTCCATAGATAAAAATAATCCATGACACATAAATCCATAAAAACAAAAACATCATAATTGCAAAAGAACCATACATAGTTGTATACGATTTGTTATAAAAAACATATTCTATAAAAGCATTTTTAGAGATGCTAAATACTATGGAGATTATAAATGAGCTGATTAAAGATGCTTTAGGATTTATCTTTGTGTTTGCCCCAATTTGAAATATCAAAAAAAACAATCCCCAAATAATAATATATGGAATAATAGGAAGTATGTTTACTCCCGAAGTCAGAGTATTTGATTCTATCATTATGGCTAACTTTGCAGTGATATAAAAAGATGCTCCTAATGCTATAGGAGTTAGAGTTAGCATAGTCCAGTAAGTTGTAACAGATTCCCAAAGAGTTCTTTGCTTTGCATGAAATATCTTATTTGCAATATATTCAAAGTTTTTAAAAAATAGAAGTGAAGCTACTAAAATCATTGTTAGACCAATTATTCCCATCTTTGCAGAGTTCGCTAGAAAACCATCAATATGACCCATTACTGCTTCAGAATTCACTGGCATTAGGTTAGAAAATATAAATATTTTTATACTCTCATAATGTTCTGAAAATGAAGGCAGAGATGTTAAAAGTGTTAACATGATTAGAAGAAGAGGGATAATTGTGAAGATAGTGTAAAAACTTAGACTAGCAGCAAATAGAGTTAACTCTTTATCGACAAATGTGCTTATAAAAAACTTCACATGCCTATAAATATATTTAGCATCAATTTTACTACTAATCATTTACGTTTCCTTAGTTTAGCCCCATCTTAGCAGGATTCAAAATATTGTTAGGGTCAAATGCCATTTTAATAGATTTAAAAAGATTCATCTCTTCGTCAGTAAAAGCCATATGCATATAAGGTGCTTTTGCAAGCCCTATTCCATGCTCACCGCTTAAAGTTCCACCCAAGTCAATAGTTGCTTGGAAAACTTCTTCTATTGCCTTGTAAGCAATTTTTACCTGCTCAGGGTCACTTCCATCTACCATTACATTTGTATGAACGTTACCATCACCTGTATGACCAAAACATGGAATATTGATTTGGTATTTTTCAGCTATCGCATAAAACTTCTCAAGTAGTTTAGGAAGAACGGCACGAGGAACTGTTACATCTTCATTTAATTTTTTACTTCCATAAACGCTAAGTGCTGGAGATGCATTACGACGAGCAAACCAAATATCAGCAGCTTCTTTGTCATTTTTTGCAATTTTAAAATCAGAACAACCGTTCTCTTTAAAAACTTTCTCTATTTGAGTAAGTTGAAAGTTCAAATCATCTTCTAAGTTTCCATCAACATCTGTAACTAAAAGTGCTCCTGCATCTATAGGTAAGCCTTTATTAAAAGTTTTCTCAACTGCACGAATAGTCAAGTTATCTAAAAACTCCATTGCAACAGGAGTTATTCCACTTGCCATTGTTTTATATACAGCTTCCATAGCATCGTTTACAGTTGGAAATATTCCCATAGCTGTTTTAGTAAGTTTAGGTTTTGGGATAAGTCTAAGAGTGATTTCACTAAGAACAGCAAGAGTTCCCTCAGATGCGATTAGAATACCACTTATGTTATAACCTGCAACATCTTTAATAGTACGTTTTCCGGCTTTAATAATATCACCATTTGGAAGGATTGCACGAGTAGCCATTACATAATCTTTTGTGATTCCATATTTTGCTGCTCTCATTCCACCAGCGTTTTCACTTACATTTCCACCTAGAGTTGAGTACTCTTGACTTGCTGGATCTGGCGGATAAAATAGACCTATCTCTTCTACTGCACGTTGAAGATCCATATTTATAACACCTGGTTGAACAATAGCAACCATATTTTTAACATCTATCTCAAGTATCTTATTCATATGTTTTTCAAAACCAAGAACAATACCTCCTGAACTAGGAAGTGCTCCACCTGTAAAACCACTACCTGCACCACGAGGAACAATAACTATTCTATGCTCATTACAGTACTTTAAAATTTCACTAATATCTTCTTCATTTCTTGGAAAAACCACAGCATCTGGCTCAAAGTGCTCTCTTGTAGCATCATAAGAGTAAGCAATAAGGTGTGCTTTGTCACTGTAAATATTATCATCTCCAACAATATTAGAAAAATATTTTAAATGTTTTGAATCAATCATTTGAATCCTTTTCTTTAAAATTATCAATTATCTTTTGTAGCTCTTTCTTGTCTGGGTTAGCTTCGCTTAGAAGTTCGTAATAGTATGGTTCATAAGATGTCAACTCATCACTTCCTTCTCCCCACCACGCTGCATCTATCTCTTGAACTCTTGTGTAAAAAGGAAGTTTAGGAGTTTCTTGTTTTAGCTTTGCATCTGTTATTGCTAGTATTTTAAAACTTTTAGCGTCTAATGTATAAAGCTTTTTTTCAAGATATATAAATATAAGTCCTACAGAAGTAGCTATTGAAAACTCTGTAAAATCTTTTCTTAAAGGTGTTGGGTGACCATTAAAAGATATCATTGTTGCAAAAATATCAGAATGAACCCACTGTAAGTTCTTTACACTCTTTGTAATTCTATGATAAATCTCTTCTGTTGGAGATATTAATAAACCTCTTGTGTATCCAAAAGCTAAAGTAACCTTATCTCCAATTTTTACTTCCCATTTACCAGTTGGTAATGCATTATTTGCTAAGGCTTCATATGGACTCATCTTAAGTGTTGCTATTTTATTTTGAGCATCAAATTTACTAACTTCTATCTTTTTTAATATCACTGTGTGACCATCGGCAATTTTATGAGAAATAAAACCACTCATACCAACATCTATTTTGTCTATTTTTATTGTAGCAATATCATTTTCTAAATCAACACTAATGATAGGTGACTTAACAACTCCAGCCATCAGTTCGAATGTAAGAACTAAAATTAAAACTATATATTTCATCAACTCTCTTTTCAATTATATAAGGCAATTATATCTTAACTAAGCCAATTTTGGTTAAGGTTACAAAATATTTTTTTTAGGCTTATAATTTATGATACGATTTTCTATACTTTTATTACTTTTTTTATTAACTACTACTGTTTTTGGCTCTGAAGTTGAACGGTTTCGATGGATTAAAAATGAATCATACCTTGTCTTCTTGGAAAAACAAAAACTTCCTATAAAAAAACTTTACTATGACCTAGACGTAGATGATCAAAGGTTAACTGCGGAGATGAGAACAGGTGTTCATTGCCAGATACTCAAAGATGATAAGGGCATGATTGAGCAAGTACTACTTCCTTTAAATGATGAACTTCAAATTCATATTTATAAAGACAAAAATGAGTATCATTTTGAAGCAATTCCTATTGTAAGTAATACAAAAACCGAAGCATTTACTATAAAAATAAACAATTCTCCTTACTATGATATTATTAAAGCAACTGGCTCTAACAAATTAGCTCAAATTTTTGTATCCAACTTTAGAAACTCATTGAATTTCAAACGTGACCTCAGAAAAGGTGATACACTTGTTATGGTTTATGATCAAAAATATCGCCTTGGTCGTCCTTTTTCTATGCCTATATTAAAGGTTGCAATGATTGAGATGAAGCATAAACAGCACTTCATATATTTAAATGATGACGATAGATATTATGATGCAAAAGGACATGAAGTTGAAGGTTTTTTACTTGCTCGTCCAGTTCGCGGTGCTAGAATTTCATCACATTTTACAAAAAGAAGATTTCATCCCATACTAAAAAAATGGAAATCTCACTTAGGAATTGATTATGCAGCAAGACGTGGAACACCAATTGTTGCTGCAGGAAGTGGAAGAATCGTATATGCAGCTAGGCTAGGAAGTTATGGTAACCTTGTAAAGATACGTCACGCTGATGGATATGAGACTAGATATGCACATATGAAATCATTTCGCAGAGGTATAAAAAGAGGTAAGTATGTTAAAAAAGGTCATACTATAGGATACGTTGGAAATACAGGACGTTCAACTGGTCCACACCTTCACTTTGAGCTTAGAAAAAGAGGTCGTGCGATAAATCCTCTTCGCGTAGTTCAAGTTACTACAAAGAAGCTAAAAGGCAAAGAGAAAAAAGCATTTGTAAAACTTAAAGAAAATTATGACCAAAGAGTAAACTTGCACCTAAAAAATCAAACTCAATTTGCAAAACCTCAAAAAGTAGAAAGTGTTTGTTATATTTATAATGGTAACTTAAGTGAGTAATATAGATTCTATAGAAGAACTCTCAAACCCTAATTATATAAGACCTATTAAAATAAACTACACTCAAAATGAAAAGAAAAAAGTATGGGAAGCTGTTATAAGCCATGACAGTGTTGCCATTCTACTTTACCATACACAAAAAAAAGCTTTTGTAATTGTAAAACAGCTACGAGTCCCTGTTCTAAATGCAAATAAAACTGATGGTATGACACATGAATTATGCGCAGGTATAGTTGATAAAGACACTTCAAATATACAAATAGCAAAAGAAGAAATTCTTGAAGAGTGTGGTTATGATGTAGCACTTGAGAATATTCAAAGAGTCAGTTCTTATTATACAAGTGTAGGAATTAGTGGAGCTAAACAAACTTTTTACTTTGCATCTATAGATGATACTATGAAAATAAGTGAGGGTGGTGGACTTGAAGAAGAAAATATTGAAGTTTTGTATATTCCTTTATCTAAAGCAAAAGAATTTATGTTTGATGAATCTTACCAAAAAACTCCAGGTCTTATGATGGGTTTTTATTGGTTTTTTGAAAATAAAAGTGAAAAATAAGAAAATTAAAATATTTGTATAGATTCTAGGCAGTAACGACGAAGATGCATAAATATTTTGATTTTTTAGCCGAATTCTATTGGATCCATGTCAACTTCTGCTAAATCAACTCTACATTGATTTACTGCTTTAATTAAATCCGTACTCTTATCAGAACGAAGAAGAATCTCAAATCTATATTTATTTGCAATTCTCTCAATAGCACACTTACCAAAACCAACCACTTCTATGTTAGAAATACTTGAGAGTTGCGCTTGCATCTTATACATTTGTTCTTGTGCTTTTGCTCCATTCTTGTGAGAAAAGAGAACCCGACATAGTTTTTTATATGGAGGATACAAATCTTGTCTATAAATTTTTTCATCTTCTAAAAATTCTTCATAATTATTCATAAAAGTACTAAAAAACTCTTCATTGAAACTCTGAACTAAAACCTTTGCATTTTTAGCTCTACCACTTCTTCCCGAGACTTGAATAAGAGAAGATAGTGCTTTTTCTCTAGCTCTATAATCACTCATATTTAGCATATTGTCCATACCCAATACTACAGCTAAAGTAACACCATGATAGTCATGCCCTTTACTTAACATCTGAGTACCAACAAGTATGTCCGTTTCATGATTATTAAAACGTGTAAGAGCTTTTTTTAACTTACTAGCTGTTGTTATAGCATCTCTGTCAAACTGTTCTACTCTTGCATCTACGAACTCTTCACTAATAACTTTTACAGCTTCAGCCGTTCCTAAACGCGAACTAACTAAAGATGGACTTCTACACTCTGAGCATATTTGAGGAATTGCTTGGGTATAGTTACAGTAGTGGCATTTTAGTGCATGGGATTTTTGATGTATGCTCATCCCAATACTACAAAACACACATTTAGCTGTGTGACCGCAATCTTGGCAAACAAGATACTTGAAGTTAGCTCTTGTTGGCACAAAGACAATTGCTTGATCTTTATCTTCCATAGTCTTTTTTATATTTTGAAAAATTAAGGGAGATAAGCTTTCAACTGATTTCTCATAAATAAACTCTTTATTTGCACTGAAAAATCCACCTTTAAGTCTAAAGTATGGAAATTTAGTAAATGAGTTTAAAGATGGAGTGGCACTACCAAGAACAACAGGAACATTATAAAGCTTACCCATATAGATAGCTATATCTCTAGCGTTATAACGAGGTCTTGAAGATGCCTTATAACTATCATCATGTTCTTCATCTACAACAATCAGACCCAAATCATTTATTGGTAAGAAAAGAGTTGAGCGTGGACCTGCTATTATCTTTGCACTGCCATTATAAATCTTCTCTACAGCTTTTCTTTTTTGCAGAGGTGTTAGTTTTGAATGCCACATTACAACTGCTTCACCAAAGTGTTTTTCTAATCTTTGACTCATTTGTGGAGTCAAAGATATTTCAGGCATAAGAAAAATTGAACGTTTAGCAGATACTATCATCTCTTCGAAATATTTCATATATATTTCTGTCTTTCCACTACCAGTATCTCCAAAAAGAAGAGAAACTTTATGTTGTTTTAAATACTCTAATGCTTTTTCTTGATTTGCTGAGAGAGTTATATCTGCAAGTAAGGCTTTATCTTCGTTTTCAAGTTCAACGTCTAAATCTGTATGAAGACAAGAAAAAGGTGTCATAACTCCAAGTGCTTCGCCTAAAGAACATACATAATAGGTTGAAATGAATTTAGCAAGTTGTATTTGTTTAGTTGAGTAAATAAACTCACTGATTTGCAATACTTCTAAAGTCTTAAATTCAGGTTCATTTTTTGAAGAAATAATAACACCATTTACAGTTCTATTTCTTACATTTACACTTACTTTAGTGCCTATATCTATAGTTTCTAGCGAGTAGTATGTGAATGCTTCAAGAGGAGAACCTAGAAGTGAGATATTATAAAAGTTCAATTTATTATAAAAACCTACTCAGTTAGTTCTGAACAGTAAGTATCTGTAGATGTACAAATAAATTTACCATCACTTTGAGTATATGTAAAGCTTACATTAGTTCCGGCTACATTATAGTCATAGGTATTTGTAGCATTTGCTTCAGCTGTGTTAGTCCAATGTCCACTCTCTGTACTATCTGTTATTGCATACATTAGCACACCACCAAAAAGACCACCAACATTTAAATTTGTTCCAGATATATAATCAGAATCACCGGTAATGAGTCTTACTTGTCTCTCACTTACAATAGCGGAACGAATAGAAGCAATATCTGAACGACCTTTTGCTATCTCTGCATCTGTACGAGTTGCTGCGAATTTTGGAATAGCTATAGCTGCTAAAATACCTAAGATAACAATTACAAAAACTATTTCTATCATAGTAAAGGCGTTTTTAGATTTTTGCATGAGGTTTTCCTTGAAAGAAAGCTTTATATTATTAATATGAGATATTAACATTTTTTAGATTAAAAGTTTTGGTTTATGATTTTTGTAAAGAAGAAGATTTAACGAAATTTATTCCCAAGGAAAACTTGGGAATGTAAAATAATAAAGTAATTAATAAGTTACGTTAGTACCACCAAAATCATGAGTACCTTCTAAATCTGATACTACATTGTCAATAACAACAGTAATCGATGTACCAGAAGCTACTGAAATCGTAGCGTCATCATGTCCATTAGCAGCAACACATGCGGTATTAGAACTTAATGATGTAGCATTAATGTCACTTCCAGTTGCTGTATATGCAGCACCAATATCATTTATACAAGTACCTGTATTTGCTAGCATTTTAGAGAATTCTGCATCATCACGAGTAGCAGCAAGCTTTGGAATAGCCACAGCGGCTAAAATACCTAAAATAACGATAACAAAGATCAATTCGATCATAGTAAAACCAGCTCTTTTCATAAGAACTCCTTGAATTAAATAAATTGGGTTATTCTAATAACCTTAGAAATATTATTCACCAAAATACATTAATAAAAGCTTAAGAATAGATATTAATGAGTTATATTTTATTATAAGTTATATATAATTCACACATTACAATAAACATACAACTATGGAACTATATTTGCTTATAAAAATTTAAACAAAAAGGAGTTGCAATGAGTGTTGAAATATCACGTACACATGGATTGATCTCAGATGCCCTAGATTACAGAGCTATGAGACAAGATATGATATCTTCAAACATAGCAAATGCTGATACTCCTTTTTACAAACCAAGAGATATTAGCTTTGCAGATGCTCTCTCTGCTAAAAAAGCGGACCTCTTAAATGAAGGCAGTGATAAACTTGCCTTAGCTAACACAGATGGCGCACACATTCCTCTTCAAAATGAAAAAGGAAACTATAAACCTACAACTTTTTTTAGAGATGGGCATATGGCAAGAAACGATGGAAATAGTGTTGACTTAGATGTTGAGACAACAGAGATGAGTAAAAACTCAATTATGTTTAACGCTCTAATTCAAGCAAATAAAAAAGATGGCATGATTTTCAAAAGTGTTATAGATGCTTCAGCTAAAGTAAATTAAGGATAAGACATGTCATTTTTAAGTAGTTTTGATATTAGCGGTTACGGCTTAAGTGCTCAACGTGTTCGTGTAAATACTATCTCTCAAAATATCGCAAATGCTCAAACGACAAGAACCGAAGAAGGTGGTCCTTACAGAAGAAAAGAAGTCGTTTTTAAAGCTATTGACTTTAATGAACAGTTCAATAAAGCCCTTGGAAAGATGAGTGATAGTGCCAAATATGAAGATCCTCTTAATGAAGGTGAATTTGGCAAAAAAGTGAATCCTGCTATAATGAGTGTTATAGTAGATAAAATATCCAGAGATGACAGTGAACCAAAGATGAAATTTGACCCAACTCACCCAGATGCAGACGCAGATGGTTATGTTGCATACCCAAATATTAATCCTGTGATCGAAATGGCCGATTTAGTAGAAGCAACTCGTTCATATCAGTCAAATGTAGCTGCATTTGAGAGTTCGAAAAATATGGCAAACTCTGCAATTTCACTATTGCAGTAAAAATAGGGTATTAAAAAGGAAATAGTATGAGTGAATTTGGAAAAATAAATGCCTTATCAGGAACATCAACAGCAGAACTTTTAAAACAAAAAAGTAAACTAGATGGTACTAACAGTGGAGATTTCGCTGGTCATTTAAAATCCGCACTTAATGAAGTAAATGAACTTCAAGAAAACAGTGAAGCTGCTATTGGTGATATGGCAACTGGGCAAGTTAAAGACCTTCATCAAGCTGCTCTTGCGATAAATAAAGCTGAGACAAGTATGAAGCTTATGTTAGAAATTAGAAACAAGGCTCTTAACGCTTATAAGGAACTAGGTAGAACACAACTTTAATTAGTATATGCTCTATTTTTCCTACAAGCTTTAGCTTTTTCAAAGCTAATAATCTGCAACTCTTATGATATAATCTACATAAAAAAGTAACTAATTTGAAAAACCAAAATAAAAGTAAAAAAATATTTCTTCTATATATGCTTATCAGTATAGGTTTTTTAATCTTTTTAAGCGTAATGCTACTGACTGTATTAAAATATCGTCATCTTCCATCTTTATATACAAAGAACACTTCTATAGCACAGAGAGGCTCAATTATTAGTGCTGATGGTTTTCACATAGCCACTACAAAAAAATTATATAAGGCTGTTGTAAATACGCACTACATTAACCCACAAAAAATAGAATTATTTACTGAACTCTTTAGTATCTACTCCGGTATTGATTCTAAAGAGATTAGTAAAAAGCTCTCTAAACGAAAAGGTGTTGTTGTTTTGAGCTACAATATTCCTGAAAAAAGAGCACAATATCTTAAAAAGTTAGCATATGAGCTTAGACGTTATAAAGTTTTTATTGAAAGAAAAAATCCTCGAACAGGATTATCAACTCTTCATGGTTTAAGTGTTATTGAGAGTGGAGAGAGTAGAGAATATCCATATGGCAGTCTGATGACTCCTATCATCGGGTACCCACATAAGTTAGAAGAAAATGGATATACATATATAAAAGGTGTCAAAGGTTTAGAGAAAAGATTTGAAGAAGCTCTTTCTGCTAAACAAAATGAGCTAAGCCAAGGTAAAAGAGATGTAAATGGTTACATCATCTTAAATAAAGAAAGCTTCTCAAAACCAAATATTAATGGTCTTGATATCAAACTAAATATACCAGTAGGTCTTCAAATAAGAGTAGAGAAAATGCTAGATGCTATGAAAAAGAAAATAGATGCAAAGCAGATTCTCATAGTTATTATGAACTCTAAAAATGGTAAAGTTATTACTATGGCCAGCTCCAACAGATTTTTGCCAAAAGATATCAAGAGAAGTGATTATCCATCTTTAAATAGCGCAATGACAGAGTATAGTTTTGAGCCTGGGAGTGTAATAAAAACTCTTACCTTTGCTCTCTTACTTGATAAAGGTCTTGTGAATCCTTATGACTTAGTTAACGGACATAATGGTCGTTTTAAAATAGGAAGAAAAGTCATAACTGATGAGCATAAGTATGACTGGCTTAGTGCAGAGAATGTTATTGTACACTCATCTAATGTTGGAATAGCTCAACTTGTTCAAAAATTATCTGGTCTTGAGCTAAACGAAGGTTATAAAAGCTTTGGTTTAACAAAAAAATCTACCAATGATCTTATATATGAAAAAACTGGTTCAATTCCAAGTATCAAAAGACTTAACAACGAAATTTATAAAGCAACTTCATCTTATGGTTATGGAATGAGAGCAAACCTCATGCAACTAATTCGTGCATATAGTGCTTTTAACAATAATGGCAGAATAATTATGCCAAAAATTGTTAATAGTTTTATAGATGCCAGAGGGCAAAAAATCATTATCGCAAATGAAGAACAGATACAAGTTATTAAAAGCTCAACTGCCAATAGAATTAAAAAGATTTTAATCAAAACAGTAAACGAAGGAACAGGTAGAAAAACTAGGATAGATGGTTTAATTATTGGAGGTAAAACTGGTACAGCCCATATTGTTGAAAAAGGTCAATATGTTAATAAATATAACACTACTTTTTTAGGATTTAGTAATGATAAACAAAATAAATACACAATGGGAGTTGTCGTTATACAGCCAAAGAGTAGCC
>NZ_JADGFC010000216.1 GCF_016744025.1 Sulfurimonas sp. | reverse complement strand
TAGAGCTTTTTTACAGCCATTTGTAAATAAACCTTTGTTTACTACTACTATACCGAACTTTAATGAATGTTTTATGCACCCGTTTTTTTACTTAAGTCAAATTATATTAAAAATAGTTGGTTATAATTAATAAATTAAGTGGTTTTTAAGGTGGCGACTTGGTGTCAAATGTAAATGTCATAATTCTCCTAGTGTATTTGCCATGTGAGCTTAACTATTTATTCAACATCATTATATATAGAATAACCTTAAGATGGATAGTTAACTATCATGGTTTATGACTGTTACTATTAGTATCTGTGCAATAGTATGACAATTTGTCATACTATTGTATTATTTTAAATATTTTACTTATTATTCTTAAATATACAGTGATGGTTAATTGGCTCACAGACAAATAACAGCCTCAAATGAGTGTTAATAGTTCATAATCCTACATAACACTCATGATGGTACTTAAGCGAAAGGATTTGTTATGGAAGTAAAAAGAAAATTATTGGATTTAGTTCGAGACAAGATTAGATTTAAGCACTATAGTTATTCAACTGAGAGAACTTATGCCCATTGGGTAAAGCATTATATTTTATTTCATAAAAAGAAGCATCCTATTGAAATGGGCAAGATGGAAATAGAATCCTATTTAACAAAGTTAGCGATAAAAGATAAAGTATCTCCAACTACTCAAAATCAAGCATTTAGTGCTATTTTATTTTTATATAAAGAAGTACTTGGTGTAGATATGAGTGAGTGGAACATTCGCCCTGAAAGAAGTGCCCTTGGGGTGCAAGCTCTTCGTGCACAGGAGAGAAAACATATACCAGTAGTTTTGACTAAAGAAGAAGTTGTAAAAGTTTTACAAAATATACCTAGTCAATACAGCTTGTTAGTGCATCTAATGTACGGTTGTGGACTTAGGATGAGTGAAGCTTTAAACTTAAGAGTAAAAAGATGTAGATTTTGGATTTGACAAGGTTTATGTTTGGGATTCCAAATCACTTAAAGATAGAACCGTGCCTTTACCTCAAAAATTAAAGGCAAAATTGATTGAACAAGTACAGAGCGTTGAAATTCTTAATAAGGATGATTTAAAAGATGGTTACGGAAGTGTTTTTATACCTTATGCTTTAGAAAAAAAGTATCCTCGTTCAAAATATGAAACTAAGTGGCAGTATTTATTTCCTATGAAAAGTATCTCTTGTGATCCAAGAACAAAAGAAAAAAGGAGACATCATGTTATGGCTCAAACATTAGGTAGAAACATAAAAGTAGCATCTCAAAAAGCAAACTTAAACAAGCGAGTAACTTCACATATATTTAGACATAGTTATGCTACGCATCTACTCCAAGCCGGCATAGATTTACGAAGCATACAAGAGTTATTGGGTCATAAAAGTGTAGAGACAACTATGATATACACTCATGTAGTTTCAGAGATGAACAAGGTTAAAGTTATAAGCCCATTAGATTTTTAAAGGAAAATTATTATGAAAAAGGTCTCCTGCGCTACATACGAAGGTATAGATGCTAAGGTTGTGCATGTTGAGTCTACTTTGACAAAGGGACTTCCCTCTTTTTCTATAGTTGGCATCGCATCTGCATCTATCACTGAAGCAAAAGAGCGTGTGAAGTCTGCACTTTTAAGTAATGAGTTCTCTTTTCCTCCAAAACGCATAACTATTAATCTAGCTCCAAGTGATTTAAAAAAGGAAGGTAGTCAGTTTGATTTGAGTATAGCACTTTTGGTTGCGCTTGATTCTTTAGAAGATGATTTGAGTGAGTGGTTTGTGTTTGGAGAACTTGGTCTTGATGGTAGTGTAAAAGAAAACATTCAACTCTATCCGTTGATGTTATCTTTAGCAAATCAAAAAGTAATCTCTAAAGCTATTGTTCCATATGAGAGTTTGCAAAAACTATCTAAGATACCAGGCATAGAATTTTACGGTGTAAAAAATCTCCAAGATGCTATAGAGCTACTTAGAAATCAAGAGACAGCATCTCCTAGTATAGAGCAGACAGATATTGCATATCCGCATTATGAAATCAAAGGAGAGAAGTATTACTACATAAATGATTATGATGAAGATTTCAGCGATGTAAAGGGGCAAGAAGTAGCAAAGAGAGCGGCACTAATATCATCGGCTGGCTTTCATAACATTCTCTTTGAAGGCTCTCCAGGATGTGGTAAAAGTATGATAGCAAAACGGCTTAGATATATACTACCTCCAATGAAATCTGATGAGATACTAGATGTTGCAAAACTTCAAGCTTTTGAGATGCTAGAACCAGAGTTTAAACCTCATAGGAACATGCGTTCACCACATCACACATCTACCCTTGCCAGCGTGTTTGGAGGGGGTTCACATAAAGCAATGATAGGCGAAGTAGGTTTGGCTCATAATGGTGTTTTCATAAACTAGGTATTAACTATTTAATTTACTATTATTAATCCCAATGATATAGACTTTTATTAATAGTTAATATTTTACTATTAAAGAAATAGAGTT
>NZ_JADGFC010000084.1 GCF_016744025.1 Sulfurimonas sp. | reverse complement strand
AAATGATATAGAGATGGTAAAAGAAGAGTTGAATTCTGAAGAAAAGTTTTTTGAAAAAGCTGTTATTACAGAAAAGTTTGTAAAAAAATATAAAAATTTAATGATAGGTGCTGTTGTTGCTTTAGTTATAGTTGTTGGTGCTAATATAGCTTATGATATAAATAAACAAAACCAGATTACACAAGCAAATGATGCACTTTTAATTCTAAGTAAAGATTCAACAAATTCTGAAGTACTTTTAACAATAAAAGATATTTCTCCAGAACTTTACGATGTATGGATTTACTCTAATGCAGTTGCAAAAAAAGATATGGCAACTATTAAAGAGTTAAGAAACTCTTCAGCAGTTATGATTGGTGATTTGGCAAAATATGAGATGGCTCAGGATGCAAAAGACGCTGAGTCTTTAGACTCTTATGCATCTGAGCAAGACGCAGTGTATAGAGACCTGGCATTAGTTCAAAGTGCTATTATCTTGATGAATAATTCACAAATCGAAAAAGCTCATGAAGAACTAGCAAAAATATCTGCACAATCTTCTCTTAGTAAAATAGCTGCTGCATTGCTTCACTACGGAGTAAAATAATATTTTGAGAAAATCATGTCTACTTTTTGCGGTTATATTAACTCTGCTTTTTGCAGGGTGTAGTTCTAAAGAGGTTTATGAGCCAAAGCTTGTTAAAGCAGATTGGGAATTTTATGGAGATTCAACTGAAAAAATAGTAGATGTTTCTTCAGACGTTGCTATGCTTGAGAGCAGAAAAGTGCTTTTAAAAGATAGACTTATTGATACAACTATCCAAGAGTCATATAGACTTCTTGGTAGCAGTGATGGATGGGTTTTAAGTTCTACAATTGATGGAGAGCTTATTATAGACTTTATAGATGATGCTTCTATGAAGAAAAAGTTCAATCTTAAAAAGACTATTGCCGGTGCAAGTATTAAAGATGATATTTTAGCTGTGCTCTTTTCAGACAATGAAATGGCACTTTATTCTATCTCAGAGAAAAGCCTTCTAGTTAAGGTTCAAGGGACAACTCCTGTAGTTGTTGACTCTAGAATTGTAAATCCATATTTCATGAATGACTTAGTTCTTTTTCTGACTCTTGATGGAAAAATTGTAATTGTAAATTCAAAACTCAAAAAGAAGTTAAGAACTACTATTGTATCTTCAGAAGACAACTTTAATAATATTATATACTTTAATGTAATTGATAACAAACTAATTGCAGCAACAGGTAGCAAGATTCTGTCAATGGCTACTAAAGAGATTAGAGTAAACTATGAAGTTAGAAATATGGCTTACTCAGGTAAAAATATCTTTATAACTACAAAGCAGGGTGAAGTGATTTCTTTGACTCCAGATTTACAAGTAAATGCGAAAGTTAAGTTTCCATTTGCTCATTTCTTGGGTCTTATAATCCATGATGATAAAATATATGTACTAGAAAAAGAAGGTTATTTAATAGAGATAACAAAAGATCTTCTAGAATATAACGTATATGAAGTAGACATAGAAGATGGTTATATCTTTGTAGCTGACAAGATGTTCTACATAGATGATGAATATATCTCTCTTGAGCAATGAGCTAGAAGCTTTTATAGAATACATAAGTGTAACAAGAGCACTTAGTAAAAAAAGTGTAGAAGCTTACAAGGGTGACCTTTTATCTATAGAAAATGAGTTACAAACTCCTCTTATAAATCTCGACTCTAATAGTGTTCTTCAATGTTTATCAAGATATGAAAATAAAAGAACACTAAATAGAAAACTATCTGCAATCAATGCTTTTTTTGACTTTTGTCATAAGAGTAATTTTAGTGAAGAAAAAACAAAATATAAATTTGCAAAAATTCCAAAATTACTTCCTAGATTTTTATCTTACAAAGAGATACAAAACTCCCTTTCATTAATAGACAGAAGTTCATGGCTTGGTCTTCGTGATTATGCTCTTATCATGTTTTTATTTGCATCTGGGACGCGGATAAGTGAGTGTTTGGCATTAAGACGAGAAGATATGGAAGATGGCTGGCTTCATGTTAGACATGCAAAGGGAGAAAAAGAACGAGTTGTCCCTATAGCAAGAGTTGCATTAGAGGCAATAAACGCTTATTTAGTAGAAAAACCAAAAGATCATGAATATATTTGGTGTAATTATAAAGGTAATTCTCTTAGTCGAATATCAGCTTACAAAATAACACAAAAGTATCTTGGTGTATCGCCACATGTTCTTCGTCACTCTTATGCTACTTCTCTTATTACAGGTGGAGCTGACCTTAGAGTTGTGCAAGAACTCTTGGGACATGCTTCACTTCTTACAACACAAATATATACACATATACAAAAGCAAGATTTAAAAGAAACAGTTGACGTTTGCCATCCTTTGGCATAATATAAATAGATAATAAGAAATAAAAAATTAAAGGACTACAAAATGAGTAAATATATTAAAAATTCTATTCTTTCAATACCATTCTTGAAGTCGCTATTTTTTACTCAAAATGAATGGCACCAACATGGTGTTTTACTTCATACTCTTCGAGTAACTTACTACACTCTAAAAGCTAAAGATTTTAAACTTGTACCTGCCGCATTTTTACATGATATTGGTAAACCATTTTGTGCTTTTAAAAAAGATGAGGATGACATAGTATATCGTGAATATAGCTTTACCGATCATGAAGAAGTAAGTTATCAAATCATAAAAAAATGGCCTTTTTTAAGTGACTATACAAAAAATATTGTACGTTACCATTACCTCATACGAGACATAAGAAAGAGTAAAATAGAGAGTCCTCCAAGATATAAAATTAAAAAGAATATTTGGGACTCACTTGATGATGAGACAAAAATAGAGTTAGAAAAATTTTTGCTTTATGATGATTTAGGTAAGGGCAAAAAAAGAAGATAGTGTTCTTCATTTCATAACACTATCGTAACAATTTTTTTGTATACTAAAAGTAAACATTTTATCTATTTTTCAAAAAATATTAGGAGTTTTATATATATGATTAAAAAATTTACATCTTTTTTAGTTGTTCTTGGTTTAGTAGTACTTATAGTGACTATTTTCCTCTCAGTTGCATCTCAAAAACAGATGATTGTTATCAAAGAAGGTAACATAAATAGAGTTGCATTAAAGATGGTTATCAACAAATATCAAGATAGTGACTGTGGAATGCTTATAGATAATATGGACTATATCTCACAGGTAGTTTCTCCAAGTGGTAAGACCTGGTTCTTTCACGATCATGGTGGATTTGTAAAATGGCTTGAAGATAAAGAGTTTAAAAATGAAGCTGTTATCTGGGTTATGAGTAAAGATACTAAAAAATGGATAGATGCTAGAACTGCTTTTTACTCTCTTGTTGATAAGACGCCAATGGGTTATGGATTTGGTGCATATGAGAAACAAGTTCCTACGCATGTAGATTTTGATACAATGCGACTACGAATGTTAAGAGGAGAAACCCTTAACAATCCTCATATTAGAAAACAACTTTTAGGACACTAGTGGAAACTGTAAATATATTAACAATTATGAGCATCGCTTTTTTAGGTTCGTTTGGTCACTGTATAGGTATGTGTGGTGGAATAGTTCTAGCATACTCTACTATCAAAATCCAACCAAGCAGCTCTAAAGTATCACAAAGTGTAGCTCACCTTCTTTACTCATTTGGTAGAGTCTTTACATACTCTATCCTTGGTGCAATGTTCGGTGCTTTGGGCGGAGTTGTTACCTTCTCTAACAATGCTAATGGTGCTCTGCTTATATTTGCAGGTATTGCTATGGTTTTAGCTGGACTTTCACTTATGGGAAAGATAAAGTTTTTAACTCTTATCGAACACTCATTTTCTTCATCACAACTATATAAAAACAGTTTTAAAAAAGTTTTAAACTCAAAATCAAATCTTAGCTTCTTTGTTCTTGGAATGTTAAACGGTTTACTTCCTTGTGGTTTTATCTATTTTTTCGCTATTACTGCGGCTAGTACAGCTGATCCTCTTTATGGAGCTTTAGTGATGGCAATATTTGGTATTAGTACTATCCCAGCTATGTTTGGACTTGGCTTTTTAGCATCTCTTAGCTCTGCTACAAGTTTTAGAAATATGATGATGAGTCTTGCATCTATAGCTGTAATCCTCTATGGAGCATATACTATTTATAATGGATATGACTATATTATAACTCCACAAAAGTCTTTGATTGATTGTCATACTTAAGTTTTATTGTATGTAAAAAATAGTAGTATTAATGTAAGAGGTGTCTTATGTATTCTAAATTTCATAAAAACTTTTTAAAAATACTATTTACTATCATTCTTCCAATCCTTTTTATTGTTATGGTTTTTAGCATGTATCTTGTTGAGAGATTGTCCCAAGAAAAAAGAGCTTTTCTTTTTGAAAAATCTATCACACTTGCTAGTCTTATCTCTCATATAGCCATCTCAGAACAAAATTACTCTAAAGATTCTTCTTCAACTGAGACCATTAATCAAGTGCATGAAACCTTTCAATCATTAAACTTTATGGGTTTAGAACTTGAATATTTAGTAGGAAAAATATCTGATGGCAAAATAGAATTTATTGCATATTCAGACCAAAAACCAACTTCAATAAAATTTGAAAATGCAAACTCTTCTCTTTCTATGAAAAAAGTTCTTGAGGGAAAAGAAGGAGTAGGTGTTGGTTATGACTACGATGGCCAAAAAGTCTTTTCATCTTATCACCCAATTGAAAATACTAACTGGGGACTTGTAATAAAACAACCATACAGCATTCATATTAAAGCCATTTATACTACTTCAATTATGGCTTCATCAGCACTAGTTATGTTAATTATTTTTATATATATTTTTTTAAAAAAGACTCAAGAAAAACATAGAAAAAAAGTTGAATATAGTGAGCATAGGTATCAGCAAATTGTTGAGAGTAGCAATGACTTTATTTGGGAAGTAGATTCTAATGGTTCATATAAATATACTAGTCATAAAATAGAAGATATTTTGGGTTACACTCGTAAAGAGATGTTAGCAAAAAAACCATTTGATTTTATGAGTGAAGAAGAAGCAAAAAGATTGAGTAAAATTATCTCACAAGAGATAAAAATTACTAATTTGGAAAATACTAGAATACATAAAGATGGATATGAGGTGCATTTTATTAGTAATGGTTCTCCTTTTTATGATGAGTCAGGTAAATTGCAAGGTTATAGAGGAGTTGACAGAGATGTGACTCTCTTAAAACAAAAACAACAAGAGATAGAACACTTGGCTTTTTATGATACTTTAACCGGTTTGGCTAATCGAGAAAATATAAGTGAGAGAATTACTCAAGAGATAAACTATACTAAAAGAAACAACATTGAATCAGCACTTCTTTTTCTAGATCTGGATGATTTTAAACAGATAAACGATACATATGGACACGATCATGGAGATGAAGTTTTAAGAGTAATATCAAGTAGAATCACAAAGTCAATCAGAAACTTTGATGTTGCAGCAAGAATTGGTGGGGATGAATTTATTATTTTAGTTCGTGGAGTAAAAGAAAATAAAACAGATAGTTTAAGTTATTTGGATGAAATGATTCAAAGAATTTTTAAGGATATAAATGAACCTATAAAGTTCAAAGGTATTTTTCACAAAGTTGGTGTAAGTATCGGTGTGGCTATTTTACCTGAAGATGGTAAGGGTTTTGATGAGCTTTTAAAATATGCTGATAGTGCTATGTATGAAGCCAAACATCTTGGTAAAAACCGTGTTGAATTTCATAAAAAAGTGATATAATTACTTAAAAAAAAAGGCTAAATATGAAAAACTCTATAGTTGATAGTATTAAGTCTCTTCCTCCTCTTTCAAAAACAATTTTAGATATTAATAAAGTTTATTCAAATGAAGAAGCTTCTATACAAGATTTGGCAAAGGTAATAGAACACGATCCTATGATTGTAGCAAATCTTTTAAAAGTCGCAAATTCACCACTTTACAGCTTTGGTAGAGAGATAAGAAATGTTGCACAGGCAGTAAGCCTATTTGGTATGGGAATGACTCGTACTATTGCTCTAGGAAATGCAGTAAGAAAACTTTTAAATGTAGATATGCAACCATATGGAATTAGCTCTGATAAGTTTGCAAATATCTCTAGTATGCAGGCTGCTTTTATTCAAAAATGGTATAAACAAATTGATAAAGAAAAAGCTGATAAGTTATTTCTTTGTGCATTTTTGCAAGAGACTGGAAAGATACTTATTGCAAGTGCAATCATAGAAGATGATGAAACGATTAGTTTCAAATCAGAAATACAAAATTCAAATAACTTAGCAATAGTTGAAAAAGTATATATGGGAGTAACAGCTTCTGAGATAACAGCAGAAGTTTTTGAGCATTGGGGATTTGAGAAAGAATTTATACAAATGATTAAATTTGCAGATAATCCAGAAGAAACATCGGATGAGCTAAAAGAATACTCTAGAGCTCTTAATATTGTAAAAACTATTATCCCTGTAAACCAGCCATTATCTGAGAGATCAATTAACTTTGGACTGAAGTTGGCTGAAGATGCAGGATATAAAATAAGTATTTTACAAAACGTAATAGAAGAATTAACACATAGTCTTTCACAGACTCCAGAGGATTAGAATGAGTAAAACAGTTACAGTAATAGATACATTTGGATTTTTCTTTCGTAGTTTTTATGCACTCCCACAACATTTAAAAAACAAAGATGGTTTTCCAACAGGGCTTTTAACAGGTTTCACTAACTTTATATCAACTCTACAAAAACAGCATGATAGTGATTATATAATCTTTGCAATAGATACTAAGGGTAATACCTTTAGAAATGAAATAGACCCCAATTATAAAGCAAATCGTTCAGCCCCGCCAGAAGAGTTAACTATGCAACTTCCAGTGGCTATTGAGTGGATTGATAAGATGGGTTACAAGACCTTAGGTCAAGTTGGTTTTGAAGCTGATGATATGATAGCTACAGTTGTAAAGCTTGCAAAAGATAAAGGTTACAAGGTTAGAGTTGTATCTCACGATAAAGACCTTTACCAGCTCATAGATGATGGTAAAGTAGTTGTTGTAGATGCTATAAAACGTAAAAGTATGGACGAAGAAGCTTGTTTTGATAAGTACGGAGTTACTCCAAAGCAGTTTATAGATTACCAGTCTATTCTTGGAGATAGTGCTGATAATGTTCCTGGTGTTAAAGGTATAGGAAAAGTTGGAGCTGAGAAACTATTAGTTGAGTATGAGACACTTGATAATATATATACTAATATAGATGAAATTAAGCCTCCTGGAATGCAAAAGAAGTTAATAGAGTCCAAAGACCAAGCATACATGTCAAAGCAGCTTGTAACGCTTAAGCAGGATGTTTTAACAGAGTTTGATTTTGAAGAGTATAAAATGGATATTGAAAATCCATTTTTAAATATTTATGATGAACTTGTACAGTATGAACAAAATGCAGTTCTTAGAGTTCTTCATGCTAAAAATATGGTTTCTCAAGAAGCGCAAGATGAGGCAATTGTTAGAGTTGAAGACGTTAAAGAGACTAAAAACTTAGACTTTAAAAGCAGACTGATTACAGATGCTAAAGAGCTTGATGTAATTTTAGATACTTTAACTCCACAAACTGTAGTGGCTTTTGATACAGAGACAACGGGTTTAGATTATGACAAAGACAATCTAGTAGGCTTTAGCTTTTCTTTTAACGATGAAGAAGCTTATTATGTTCCTTTTGCTCATGTTTGTTTAAGTCAACCAGATCAGATTTCTAAAGAAGATGCAGCTATTGCGATTAAAAAGATATTTAACTCTAAGGTTGTCGGTCATAACATCAAGTTTGATCTTCATTTTGTTAGTAGATTTTTAAAGGATGATACTCTTAAAGTATATGCTGATTCTATGATTTTAGCTTGGTTGATAAATCCAGAGAGTGCTTTAAGTCTTGATAAACTTTCAGACAAATTACTTGATCATACAATGGTTGCTTTTAAAGAGACTGTAAAAAAAGGTGAAACATTTGCCAGTGTAGAGCTCGAAGATGCAGCGAAGTATGCAGCAGAAGATGCATATATAACTCTCAAGTTATTTAATCTTTTTAATGAAAAACTAAAACTTCAAGATGCAACTCATCTGATAGAAGAATCTCAAAATGTTGAAGTTCCTTTTATAAGTACTCTTTTAGGGATGGAAAAAGAGGGTATTAAACTAGATTCTAGATTTTTAGAAGAGTTTTTAGTTGAAGTAAAAGAGACACTTACAAACTTAACTAAAAATATTTATAAGCTTGCTGGGAGTGAGTTTAATATTAACTCTACGAAACAGCTTGGAGTTATACTTTTTGAACACCTTGGTCTTCCTGTTGGCAAAAAAACAAAGACTGGATACTCAACTGATGAGAAGGTTCTTAACTCATTAAAGGGTAAGCATGAGATTATCTCATCGTTATTGGAGTATCGTGAAGTTTATAAGCTTTACTCTACTTATATAGAGCCACTTTTAAAGCTTAGTCGTGAAGATAAAGCTGGAAAAATACATACCTCTTTCGTTCAGACAGGAACAGCAACAGGAAGACTAAGTTCTAAAAACCCAAATCTTCAAAATATACCTGCAAGAAGTGCTCTAGGTCTAAAAATTAGAGAAGCTTTTGTGGCACCTGAGGGTAAAAAGTTAATTGCAATAGATTATTCACAGATAGAGCTTAGACTTCTAGCTCATTTTTCTGAGGATGCTGTTTTAGTAGATGCCTTTAAATCAAACAAAGATATTCACTTGCAAACTGCTATTGCCTTATTTGGTGAAGAAGAAGCTCCTTCTAAAAGATCTGTTGCTAAAACTGTAAACTTTGGACTTCTTTATGGAATGGGACAGAAAAAACTATCTGAGACTTTAGGCATAACAACAAAAGAAGCTAAAGAGATTATAGAGAAATATTTCGAGTCATTTCCAACTGTTAAAACTTACTTCCGCTCTATAGTAGAGAGTTCAAAAGAGAATGGTTATGTTGAGACACTTCTTAAAAGACGTAGATACTTTGACTATGAGACAGCATCTCCAATGTTTAGAGCAGCTTATGATAGAGAGTCTGTAAACAGCGTTTTTCAAGGTAGTGCATCTGACCTTATAAAACTTTCTATGAATAAGATTGCACAAGTTATAAAAGATGAAAATCTAAATGCAAAAATGCTTCTACAAATCCATGATGAACTTATTTTTGAAGTAGACGCTAACGAGGCAGAATCACTTGGTCAAAAGTTTAGAGAGATTATGCAAGGTATATATGAGTTAAATATTCCTCTAGAAGCAAGTATGAATATTGGAGACAACTGGGGTCAACTTAAATAGTTTACTCTATAAGATTTGCTGAGGGTTCACTAAAGTGGTACCCTTGCGAATACTCAATCCCTAACTCTTCTATAATATCTTGAACTTCTTGGTTATGTACAAACTCGGCTATACAGGGAATATTTGCATTTTTAGCAAAAAACACTATAGCTTTTGTGATTTCATAACTCTTTGAGTTTTTATAAATATCTTTGATGTATTTAGCATCTATTTTTAAAAAATCAATGTCCAAGTCAAGTACTCTCTCAAAGTTAGAATACTCAGAGCCAAAATCATCTATAGCTATTAAAAACCCTCTATTTTTTAGTTTGTTTAGTTGCTTTATGTGGTTCTTTTTACCAGTAGCACTAACACCTTCAAGAATCTCTAAAATTACACGACTGTTTTGTATACCAAACTCTAAGCTTTTATCATTTAGATACTCAAGTAAATAGTTTTTACTTAAATCATCTTCTGTAATATTTATAGAAAATATATAATCATTAGATGCCATAACCTCAAAACTTTTATCAATTATTGCCTTAGTTATTTCAGGTAGTAAACCAGATAAACGAGCTGGTTCTAAAAATACATTTGGCGATACTATTTTTCCATTATTTTCTATTCTTGCAAGAACCTCATATTTTACAATCTTCTTTGTTTTATTGTTTCGAATACCTTGAAAGTAGGGTATTACCTTATCTTCATTAAGAGCATAATGTAAAATATTGTTTGAGGCTATAAAGGTTTCTCTTTGTGAGTGATCTATACTATCTGCATCTTGATTGAAAATATAGGTAGTATTTCTACCTCTTTCCTTAGCTTGTTTGAGAGCCAAGGCAGTATTTCTTAACAAGTTGTTTTTTGCATAAGCTCCACCATAAGTAAAAGAGACATTTAGTGAAATATTATCTATTGAAATTTCTTTGTTATAGAAGAAGTCCTGGATATCAGAAGTTTTTTGTTTTATATCTATATCTTCATAATAAAGAAGAGCAAACTCATCTGAGTTTATTCTACATGTGTGATTAGTATTAAAATTGTTTTTAAGCAAATTTGCAATGCTTACAAGAAGTTTATCCCCAACATCAAAACCGTATGCTGTATTGATATAGCTAAAATTATTTACATTTAAAAGTAAAAGTGTTTTTTCTTTATCTGATTTTAAAAACTGTGTAAGTTTAGTTTTATTATAAAGCCCTGTAAGTGAATCTTTAAAAGCCATGTCTTCTACTTGTTTTTGACTTTTTTTAAGCTCTGTTAAGTCACTAAATACTGCTAGATAATTATACTCTTTATCATGTTCATCATATATAGCACTTACACTCACCCATTGTGTAATCTCTGTACCGTCGGAGAGTTTATTGATAATCTCTCCAGTCCATTTAGATTCATTATGTATACTTTGCCACATTTGAGTGTAAAATTCTTCATTATGTTTTTTAGAAGATAAAATATTTGGATTATGCCCAAGAACTTCTTTTTCTGTATATCCATAAATCTTTTCAAATGCTTGATTTACTTCTATAATTTTGTTGTGCTCATTTGTAATAATCATGCTCTCAGCGGCATTTTGAGCAGCAGTAGCAAACAGTTTAATACGTTTCTCAATTCTTCTATTTTTAAGTATGATACTTACAATAGATGCAACAGTATGAAGAAGTTTTTTATGAAATGGAGCAGGTGAGCGATGTTCAAATGAAGATAAGGCAAAAGAGCCTATGGGATTATTATCTTCATCACGAATAGGCATAGACCAGCATGAACAAAGATTAAAATCAACAGCAATATGACGAATATCTTTCCATCTAGAGTCACTGAAAGTGTCACTTACATACTGAGGTTCATTATGAAAAACAGCATTTCCACACGAGCCTCCAAAAGGTCCAGGTTTTAGGTTTGCTAAAGCGTCATGACCTGCTTGTGAGACTGATGGAGCTGATGTTACACTCAAAAGTTTTGTAGATTTATCTACCATCATAATTGAAGCAACTGAGTTTGGTAATAAGCTTTGAGCCAATATGCATAGGCGATCAAAAATATCTGTACAATAACCTCTAGAGGCAATCATAACAAGCATATTCTGTTGCATATCTAAAATATTATTACGCCAATTCTAAAATCAAGTGCAATTTTTTGAAAGTAAGTTGAAAGATAGGATTAATCGATAATCTGCTAATCTTATTCGACCAAAAACA
>NZ_JADGFC010000083.1 GCF_016744025.1 Sulfurimonas sp. | reverse complement strand
CTTCTATCTTTTAAATATTCTTTTGCAAGTACTTTATCAGAATCAAACATCAAAGTCTCTCTTTGAGATCCTGAAAAGTTGATTGCATTTTTTTCAAAAAATTCAGAGAGCCAAATAGTTTCTCCATCTTGAGTAATTATATATTTAACTGCTAATATAACTAAATCAGGTTTTCTTTTTACAACATCATCTAATTCTTGTATTGTTTTGCACACATGAAGTGTTGCAGAATGTTCCATTAGATTTATTGAGTCTAAGACACCCTTACAAGCTGCAATCGTTCCAAAACCTGTCTCTTTTAAATCTTCATTCTCTGTTGTTATAATTTCTATGTTCATGGTATCACTTTTATCAGTAGCTAAAGATGGCCTTATTTTGGATAATTCCAAGTATAAGCCATCATAAATATATATGAGATTCCCCTATGTTGGGAAAAGTAACATGTAGAACTCGTTACCTTAATTTGTGAACGATTGAGGTATTTGAGTGTTTGTGTAACCTATGAAATACTGCTAAACGCATAAAACAGAAGGACTTATTTCTTCAAAGTGAAATAACTTTAATTAAATAGTGATTATTTATGTGGGGATTATACTATGAACTAGCTTACAAAGACGTTCAAGTACTTAATTACAGTAATGGGGGCAAAGGATATTAGCGATTATTTCGCTAATATCCCCTCTATTTGAATGTCTAATTTAATAGTATCACCAACAGCAACACCACCTGCTTCTAAAATTGTATTCCAAGTAATACCATAATCTTTTCTACTTAGTTTACCTGTTAATTCTAATCCAACTCTAGTATTTCCCCAAGGGTCTTTAATCATACCGTTGTTTTCAAAATCAAGTTTTACATCTTTTGTAACACCATGCATAGTTAGTTGTCCGTAAGCATCATCACCATCTATTTTCGAAAGTGTAAATGTAATCTTAGGATACTGCTTAGCATCAAATAATTCAGCAGACTTTAGGTGTGCATCTCTTTTTTTATTTGCTGTATTTATAGAGTTCACATTTATAACTCCATTTAACTGCGTTATAGTTTTTGTTTTTTCATCATAAATAAATGAGCCATCGAATGTATCAAACTTACCTAATACGTTGGATATCATCATATGTTTTACTTTAAAACCAACATGTGAGTGACTTGTGTCAACATTATATGTTCCTGCAAAAAGTGCAATTGAGCCTAACGTTGTAACAAGAAGTGTAGTGATTATTTTTTTCATTTATTTTCCTTTGGTAATTATTTATTTTGGTTATCTGTGCATTGGCACTTCAAACAACAGAAGGTGAGTGTCATCCAAGGCTTTAAGAGTATGGTACTCATTATCATTGATTTGCATTTCATCTCTTTCATTTAGTATATTTCCAGCAATTTCTACACTGCCTTTGATAACAAAAAGTAAGAATCCATTGCCATCATTTAGAGTTGGAAACACAATCTTTACACCATTATATACTTTAGTAGTAAATATAAAAGCATCTTGTCTAATTTTTATAGAATTATCTCTTGCATCTGGAGATGTTAAGACAACCCAATGATTTAATTGCTCTATTTTGTTAAAGTCACGTTTCTCATATAGAGGCTCTCCACCTTTTTGATTAGGCTGAATCCATATTTGAAATAACTCTGCACTTTGGACTTTAGAAGGATTAAATTCAGAATGACGTACTCCTGAGCCTGCACTCATATACTGAATCTCTCCTTCTTTTATAACTCCATGATTCCCCTGAGAATCGCGATGTTCTAGGCTTCCTTTAGTCACAATAGATATAATTTCCATCTCTTTGTGTGGATGCATATCAAAACCTTTCTCAGCTTCTATGATGTCATCATTTATAACTCTAAGAGCTCCATATCCCATGCGATCTCTATTATAATACTCAGCAAATGAGAAACTGAAATGACTGTGTAACCAGCCATAATTTGCTACACCTCTTTGTGCAGCTCTATGGATAATACTTGACATTTCAACTCCTTTCATTTCTTTTTCTTATGATGAAGTATAACAATTTGTAATTATAAATGAAAAGAGTAATATATCGCAAAAGTATGCAATACTACGGATAAGAAAGTTTTAGTGATTAAAGTGAAGTCTGTAAGCTTTTGGGCTAAGTCCTTCGTAACGTTTAAAAAAACGTCCAAGTTCAGAACTATTTTCAAAATTTAGATTTGAAGAAATTTGCTTAATGCTCATATCACTGTAACACAAAAGGTATTGAGTCTCTTTGATTATGCGTTTATGTATAAAATGTAGGGCTGATTTACCTAAGCTCTGACTTATAGTCTCACTTAGATGCTTAGGAGTGATATTTAAAATCTCAGCATAAGCCTGTACACTTTTATACTCTTGAAATTTTTTTTCTATAAGAGATAAAAATTGACTAGTTATCTGTTGGCTTCTATTTTTTATTTCTAGTTTTGGTTTAGCTAATTTTTCTCTTTTTAGTATATATAAAAGTTGTACTAGTAAATGTTTAGAAATCTCTTTATAATCACCTTTTTCATTCTTATATTCTATATTTACTTGCTCATATATGTTTCGTACATTTTTAAACTCTATACAATCAAGATCTACTGATTGCAGATTCTTATTATGAAAATCAAGAAGTTCTTCAACTCCGTTTGGCAAGAAATCTGGGTCGAAAGCTAAAACAATAAACTCAGAATTTGGCTGTGTATCTTCAAAAGAATGAATTACTCCTGGAACTAAAAGTTGCAAAGATTGTGCAGTTATATTGTAGTCATATTGATTAACATGACGCACAGAACCACCTTTTAATGCAAGGATACAAATGTAATGTCCGCATCTAACAGGGATTCCCTTATTCCCGTTTCCATTATTTGTAAGTATTACCAATCCATCAGGAGAAAAATCTTTAGCATATGTATCCATACCAAAAGATGGGTTCTTAGAGTGTAGTTGTTTATAACTATTTAACATCTGTTCAATAGTTACAAGAGGAAAATTATTCATAATATCTCTATTATTTCTTTTTGAGTCTATTTTTATAAGCGGTTGGATTAATATACTTTCCACTAGAGTCATTAACTCCAGAGTCTTGTTCTTTTATTATTGCATTTGTCTTAGGTTTATATTGAGTGTTTATTGCATTACTAGATTTGCCATTTACTTCAAGCTTTGTAATAAGCTCAGGATTTAAGTTCTTTAAAATTGTTAGTAGAGTCTCTATATTTTTTTCGTCCACTTATAGCTTGACTTCATGCATAATTTTATTCCAATAGTTTTTAAAGTATTATACTAAAGATATAAGCCTAATCCATTTCTAAAACATCATCACCATCTGAATAGTCAATATCCATTTCAGGTTTATCTTTAACGGCATCTGGATTTACCTCAAAGCTTTTGAGATTATAATCACTACCTTGATAAAAAGTTTGTTCTTGCGCATACTTTTTTTCTTTTTCAAGCTGTTTACGCACTTCTATATCTGTTTGTGTCTCTTGCTTCGCATCTACAGCAAATAAAAAAGAGTTAATTACAAGTATTAGGACAAAGATATTTTTCATAAAACTTCCCTTTAAATAATTTCATTTAATAATTATAATATAATTATCTTATATTAACTCATTAATGTATGCTCTATTAGGATTTTAAGTCCTATCCCTATCAAAACTATCCCGCCTAATTTTTCAGCCTTATCTTCTAAGTATCCGCCACCTTTTGAGCCAACGAAAACTCCAAAGTAGCTAAATATAAAGGTGACTATACCAATTATTACCATAGAAATGTAAGGATTTAGCAGAAGTAAGTTCAGTGTAAAACCTGCAGCCATGGCATCTATACTTGTAGCTATTGCTAAAAACAGTAGTACTTTATTTGTAATCATAGAGATTTCATCTTCTACTTTTTCACCAAAACTTTCATAAAGCATTTTCGAACCTATGATGCTGAGTAATACAAATGCTACCCAGTGATCAACTGATTCTATAATGCCACCAAGTCCAAGGCTTGCGAGATAACCAAAGAGTGGCATCAGACCTTGAAATAGACCAAAGAAGAGAGCAACTTTAAGAGCTAATGCTTTATCAAAAACCTTATTTTTAACACCAAGACCAATTGATACAGCAAAGGCGTCCATACTAAGAGCAAAAGAAAGTAGTAAAACTTCAAACATTATTTATCATCTATTTTAGATTTCTTTTTGGTCCAGTTTTTATATGTGTTGAGTATAGAGTTAATCCCGTAAAAGTAAGACCACCTATAAGGTTTCCAAGAACTGTAGGAATCTCGTTCCAAACTAAATAATCCATAATAGTAAAATCACCACCAAGTATCATAGAAAAAGGAAATAAAAACATATTTACAATAGAGTGCTCAAAACCCATATAAAAGAAAAGCATAATTGGCATCCACATAGCTATAGTTTTACCACTTACTGAAGTAGATACCATTGCACCAACAACACCCATAGAAACCATCCAGTTACATAACATTGCACGGATAAATATAGTAAACCATCCTTGTACTCCATATGCTTTGTAACCTAATGTTCTAGCTTCACCAATGGAGCCTATCTTATCTCCAACTACACCTGCACCAGTGGAGTAACCATAAGTCAATATAAATGACATCATAAAAGCAACAATAAGAGCACCAGCAAAGTTACCTAAAAACACTAAACCCCAATTTCGTAGAACTTGGTTTAGAGTAACTCCCTTTCTTTTATCAAGAAGTGCTAATGGAACAAGAACAAATACTCCAGTAAGAAGGTCAAAACCCATAAGGTAGAGCATAATAAATCCAACTGGGAAAAGCATAGCTCCCGCTAATGGAGAACCTGTTTTAAGTGAAACTGTAATAGCAAAAGCAGCAGCTAATCCTAGAATAGCACCAGCCATAAAAGCACGAATAAGAGTATCTTTTGTTGACATGTAAACTTTTGACTCACCTGAGTCAACCATTTTTGTAACAAACTCACTTGGTTGTAAATAAGACATATAATATTCCAATAATTAAGTTAAAAGTGCATTATATGTAAAAAATACTTATATTAAAAATTTTCTTAAATATATTGATTTATATTTACTTCATCTATCTGTTTAAGTTTAAAATATTTTTGTGCATAGACCTTATGAAGCCCACTACTTAAAAATAGTTTGAATATATCTTCATCAAGATGTTTATCCTTAACCATAAAACTCATTATTTTAATAGACTCGGAAAGAGTTTTTGCTTTTTTATAAGGTCTATCTGAAGCTGTTAGTGCTTCAAATACATCAGCTAAAGCCATAATCCTAGCAGGAATACTTAGTTCGTCTTTAGTTAACTTTCTAGGATATCCTGTTAAAGTTTCGTGATGTGTTCCAGCATATTCAGGTATACGTGTCATATGATCAGGGAAAGGAATCTTTTCAAGCATCTTGATGCTTAGTATCACATGCTCATTAATTTTATATCTCTCTTCTACAGAAAGAGTTCCTTTTGCGATACAAAGATTATATACTTCACCATAATTGTATAGATTTTCTGGAACATCTTCTTTAAATCCATTTTTTTCATAAGATTCATAATCAAAAGTAGTTCTTTTAATAATATGCTGTTTTTTATCACTTAAAAGTTTTTCAGTTGCTGGTAATGTTTGAGCTAATTCTTTGTCATAACGAAGTATCTCTATCTCACCTAAACCAAGAGAGTCATCAAAATTACGAGTCCACTCTTTATTCGCAATTTCTCTTACTCTTTCTTGTTTATCTTTATCCATAAACTCTCCACCAATATTTGTATTGGCTATGAAAGTAAAGTCATCAGTTAATTTGGCTTGTTTTGTCTGTAATATATTAAGTGATTCTTCTTTATCTTTGCCATCTAGTTGTGCTTGAAGATACTCTATTTGTGCATCACGCCAAAGAACTTCAAATCGTGTACGAACCTCATGAATCCTGTCGTTAATAGTTTCAAGTTTTGTTGATTTATCTACTACATATTCAGGAGTGGTTACTTTTCCACAGTCATGCAACCATGCTCCTATTTCAAACTCTCTAAGTTCATCTTCTGTAGTAAGCTTAAAATCTTTAAATATACCTTCTTGCGAGTTACTTGCCTCATCTACAAGAAGTTGAGCAATTTCAGGAACACGCTCACAATGTCCACCTGTATAAGCTGATTTTGCATCAACGGCTTCGGCTATAAGTTTTACTATAGAGTCTAACATTTTTGCTTGAGAGAGTTGAAACTCTTTAATACTTTGAGACATACTTACAAAAGAGTCAGAGAGATCAATAAATTCAATTATATTTGTATCTATCCTTCTTACATCATCAAATTTACGCTGTTTTATTTTTTCATTTTCAATTTTTAATATTTTTATAGGTTTTACAATTATATTTGCAGTTAAGAAGACTAAAGGTATTGCAAGTATAAGTAAAATAATAGCTATCATAAATGAATATCTCATATTTTTATTATAAGGTGCAAAAAGAGTCTCGGTGTTGACTTTGATTCCTAAAAATGTATTTTCATCATTAAGCTTTTTGTACATTGTAAAGTACTCTTTATTAGCCTTAGTGTATCGTATTATTTCATCTTTTTTTCCATATTTTAATGCTTCAGAGAGTCTCTTGTCAATCATATCCATATCAGACGTTTGAGTATTTGCAGCAAACCAATTATCGTGAAGTTTTTGTAATTCTTTATCTGTAAGAGAATCCAGCGTTTTATTTAAAATTGAGAGAAGAATTGGATTATCTTTTTGAACTAGAAAGTGTATTGACCTTGCTTTATTATTATCAAGCTCTTTAAACCAAGCCGTTTTTTTTAAGTTACCTATATAGAGCTGTTTTACTAAATAGCTAAAGGCTTCACTTGTATCTATTACGGCATCTGTTTCATGCTTTGAAACAGACATAAATGCACCTGACATATCTTTATATTCTATTACTTTTATATTTGGGTAGTTCTTTTTTAAATTCTAAATCTTTTATAGAGGAGATGCTATTGTATTTTGTTGTAATAAAGTAGTTTTTAAAACTATAAATAGGTTTTGAAAAAGCTCCCTGTTTTTCTCTATCAGGTGTTTTATAGAGTGAGTGAACAACATCTATATCTTTTGATACAAACATCTGCATTATTTTACTCCATATGAAACCATTTACAAACTCTACCTTGAGTGAACTTTTCTCTGCAAGGAGTTTTATTAAATCAATCGAGTAACCCATCGGTTTAGCCGCAGCCTTAAAATCAAAGGGAGCCCAATCATCTTCATTGGAAAAAATAATAGGAACTTGTTTGTCTAAATACTTTTGTTCTTGCTCAGTAAACTCTATTGCAGACTTAGCTTCTAAAGTTTTAGATTTTTCTTGAGTAATCTTTTGAGCAATATCAGATGATGCAAACTTACTTCCGTGTTGATTAAAAACAAATATTTCTGAATTTTCTTCAAATTTTTGAAGTGCTAAAATAGAATTTAATCTATCTAGAGTGTAGTCAATTCCAAAGACAGTACCTTTATTATCTAGTTCAAGTGCACTAGTTACTCCTGAAGTTTTAAGATTTACAAAAAGATAAGGAGCTGTACGGATTGCAGTTTTAGATGCTATAGCTTGAGTATACCAAGGACGAGTTAGTGAGTTGTACTTTTTAACTTCTTTTACCTTAGATAATAATTTTTGATTTTTATCATAAAAACCATACCGTGCTACATTGTTTATATTGGTAACTGTTAACCATCTTGTCTCTTTTGGTGCTTTATACAAATCATATATCAATTTAGAAGCATTCATATTAATTACTTCATAAAATGAACCATCTTTATGAGTAAAGAACATTGCATAAAGACCTTTATTCATCTTCATCATTTGTGTTAGGTCATGAAATGCTTTTTCATTATTTTCATATTCAATAGTTTTATAAAAATTAAGATTATGTTTATTGGCGTTTAAAATGTCTTGCATTTTTTCATGATTTTTATAAAGTGATTGACTAATGTTATTTGATATTAACTCAAAGGTTTTTTCTGTCGCAGATGCTGCCAAAGTTCTATTAAAGTAATACTGAGATATTAACAAAGAAGTTGAAACAACTCCAACTAAAAGAAGAAATAAAACTATTATATTTGTTTTTAGAGTTTGATGAAACATAAATATCCTTATTAGAACAAATTATACACTGATGAACCTTAAGCAATCAAAAATGTTATCTTATGTTTTATCAAAAATATTAAAAGTCCTCACAATTTATATTTGACTTATTGAGTAATTAGTCGATAGTATATTAAGAATTACTGAGTATATTAAATAATATCTTTTATTAAAGAGTCTAAAATGATGAAACCTATAAATGTAGTTACTAACAATATTGCAAGAGAATTTCTGAGTATTGCAGGAAAAAATTCAATCCATATTTCTAAATTATATGTAAAGATAAATAGTGTTAAAACTTTTTATAAAAATGGAGGCACTACTGTAGAAATACCGCTTAATGAACTTAGTAAATATTCAACTATTGAGTCATTAAGAGATAATTCAATTGCCTTTGAGCAAGAATACAATGGAGTTGTTAAGCCCTGTGAAAAGGGTTATGCATTTGAACATATGATTAGTGAAATAGAGTTTAAATCAAATGACACTATTGCTTACTTCGTAATAAAAAAAGGTTCTAAACTACACTATTACGATGGGCTTTATGATGACTTTCTTAATTATATATTAGAACAAAAATTAAGATCAAATATCATGCTTTATCTATTTGACACTGAGTATAAAGATAGTATAAAAGGTCTTGTAGATGTAATAGAACAGATCAAAACAATCACATTTAAAGAAGATAAGAAAATACTTGTTGCAAAAGGAATAGATGCTATTGAAGCTGTAAACTCTGATATACATATGAATATAGAAGAGAATAATGCTGTAGGTGATGAAGATAGTGAAGGTAAGGTTGACTATGCAAATAGAGGTTTTTTACTAAGCTGTGTACAAGGCGAACAGCTCTTTGAGTTTATAAAACCTCAACAGGGAAAACATGGTAGAAACTGTAGAGGTAAAATTCTTGAAGTTGAGATTATCAATATAGATGCACAACCAACATTTACAGTAGAAGATGGCATAGAAGTTCAAGATAGTTTCGAGAACATAAAATACCTATCTACAAAAAGTGGTTATCTGGTTAAAAATGGAAATCAATATGATGTCTCAAACAGCATCGATGTTGATGAAATCTCGTTTAAAACTACTGGAACCATAAACTCTGATTTAGACTCAGATATATCTATAAACATAATAAAAAACAATCCTTTAGAAGATGCCGTTGAAGAAGGTATGCATGTAAAGGTGCAAAAACTCACCATCAACGGTAGTATTGGTCCAAATACTATTATAGAAGCACGTGATATAATAATTGATGGACAAACTCATGGAGATTCTTCTATCAAGTGTGTTAATGCAAAGATAGGGCATCACAAGGGTAAAGTAGTTGCTAGAAAAGTTGAAGTAGATGCCCTTGAAGGCGGTGAAATCATTGCAGATATAGCAATTATCAAAAATGCAATGCGTGGTAAGATTAAAGCAAAGAGTATTGAGATTGAGATTTTAGGTTCACATGTCATTATGGAAGCATCTAGATATATTCAAATAGAAAAAATCAAAGGTGAAGAAAATACTTTTATACTTGATTCTCTTGTAGATAGTGGTTTTGATACAAATAAAGCAGATGACCAATCTTATATAATCAAGACAGAGAATGAACTTAAAATTCTCATTCAAGAGTTTAAAGATATTACTATAAAAGTAAAAAACTCACTTGAACCTTGTGAAAAAATAAAAGCTGCAATCATCAAAAGTAAAAACAAAGGTATAGAAATATCACCTTTGTTTATTCAAAAGTTTAAACAATGTAAGGTATTAAAAGTTCACTATAAAAAGAAAAAAGAGAGAATTGAGCATAAAAAAGAGCAGTACGATAAACTAAAAGAAAAACTAAATAATAGCGGTTCAAATATTTTTGATGCACATATCACACTTGAGAATGCACTTAAAGGATATAACCATATTATATATAAACTAAATAACCCTGATAGAGAAATAGAACTACATACAAATGACAGTATGAATAAAAAAATCTTTAAACTTCAAGAAGATGAAGACGGTATTTTAAGTATTATAAATCTAAACTAATACTTTTTCTTCTTTGAATATTTTTGCTATTAAATCAACTATCTCTTCTTCAAAACGATTAGCCGGAACTTGCTCGTAAAGTATTTCCATAGCTTCATCATGCGGTAAAGCTTTTCTATAAGGTCTAGTCTCTACAAGAGCTTGATACATATCTAAACAAGCAAGTATCTTTGACTCAAAGCTAAAATTTACCCCCTTTGTACCAAAGGGGTAACCACTTCCATCATGTCTCTCATGATGAGCCGAAGCCCACTCCTGTATTTGCTCAAATCCATCAATTGAGTTTAAAATCTTATGAGTTAAATAAACATGTTCTTTTACTCTTGTAAACTCTTCTTTTGTTAATGGTACATTTTTCTCCAGTATACTTCTAGGAGTACTTAACTTACCTATATCGTGAAAGTTTGCAGCTACTTGAAAAAATATACTTCTTTGTTTTTGCCATCCAAGATATTGAGTGACTTTTTGAGCTTTTGATGTTAACTCATTTGAATGTAGTGCTGTGAATTTAGATTTAGCATCTATTATATTTGAAAAGACTGATGAGATACTTAGCAAATCATCTAACTTTATTGTTGAATCAATTACAGGAAGATACTTTTTTATAGAGTTTAAAATTGGCGAAATATTTAATTTAACAGGAAACTAAATTAATGAACTTCAAATTTTTAAAGAGATATCAAATATTATTTTTTATATTATTTTTCTTACTCTCTACAACTATAATAATATTAACAATAAAATCAAACAAAACAGATAAACTAAATACAAGTACAACTGAAGTTAAAAAAGAGAATAAGGTACTAGATCCAAAGCCTAAAACAGAACCAACAACAATCATAAAAACTAAGAAAAAAATTGAAACAAAAAAGAAAATCCCTATTACTAAAAAAGAATTAATTGATATTTCTCCACTTTTTAGTAATGATAATTTACTTGACTCAAAACCACTATTAGAAATAGACCAGATAATGGTAGAACAGGAAAAAATCAATACCTTTACAAAAGACAAGTATAGTATTGAAAAGAAAAAAGACTGGAAAGTTGATTATGAAGTTGGTTTAGATGATGGAGCAATAGACGATCTAAAGACTGACCCATCATTAAAACCTGATATAATCAAGGGTAAAGTTGAATTTTCAAAATCATTTTAGAATTAGCGATATTTTATTGCATTGCCGGTCAGTAAACCGAAGTAGTTGTGATTATGATGTTAAACTGGTCGCATACCTTTTTATATGAAAGACCCATCTTAAACTTAATGGTATTAGTCTGTCTTCTCATAATTAATTGTAACAGACATAGATCCAAAATTAATTTAACCTGGAATGTCCCCTATAAACTAGACAAACTTTAATTCAGTAATTTAGATAGAATAATACAAATGTGTTATGAGATTTAATAGGATTAAAAATGGCAAG
>NZ_JADGFC010000082.1 GCF_016744025.1 Sulfurimonas sp. | reverse complement strand
TCATGCAGAGCAACTTAGAAAAGATATTAAAGAAAAAATGTAGAATATTATTTTAAAAGTGTTATGTAACCTGCTTTTATCATTAATACAATAGTAAAATATTAACTATTAATAAAAGTCTATATCATTGGGATTAATAATAGTAAATTAAATAGTTAATACCTAGTTAAATAAAAAACAAATATGTAGCAGCTAAATCTGAAGAAGAAAAAAGAGAAATGATTAAGAAATACCTGTATATTCATAAAGATTATCTTACAAACACGCTAGAAATAATAAAAGAAGACAAGATAAATAAGACAATTGAATTTGTCAACGCCTATGGGTATGAAGCCTTAAAGCACAACACCTGCCATAAGAAGCTAAACATTGGTGATTTTCGTGCAAGGAACAGAGCGCTCTATAAGAAGCTCGAAACAGAAAAAGAAAAAGAAGAGATGCGTAAGGAGTACGATGATATTCATAAAGATTTTCTACTTGAAGGGCAAGAAGTTAGGGATAGAGATAATTTGATTACTCTGCTAGACTTTGTAGAAGCAAACGGTTACGAGATGCTTGAAAGCAAGACAACGTACAACAATAAAGGAATAGGTGAATTTAGAGCAACAAAGAGAAAGAAATTTAAGGCACTTAAATGTGACATGTTGAAAGCACAACTGATTGAGGAGTTTTCGATGCTGCCAATAAGTTTTTTAGGAGAAGCAGCAGTTAGGTTTACTGAAAACAATCAAATTGAAAATTAAAAAATACCTCATTACACAACGACATAGACAAACATAGAACACGACAAGATAGTTACAGAGCTAAGGAGATTGATAATAGTAAATTAAATAGTTAATACCTAGTTGAACAATATGAATAAAGACACATCTTTAATTAAAAAAGCAATACACTAACAGGGAGCGACATTTGCTATTTAACTATCTATTTATATGGCTTATTGATGTTTATTAGATTAATTTATATGAAGATAAACAGCAGAATTAAGTCATTTCTAAAAAGAAATTTTTTAAGTATATTAAAACATAAAATATTATGTTATTATTTGTCAATATGCAACACGTTAAATGAACCATTAAAAATATAAAATTATAATTATATAAGTTTGCACTCCCTCTTTTACAGAATTAAACGAGTTAATATTTTTTTTACACACAAATATGTTTATCATATTTATCCTCGTAGACATGTCATTATGAGATTCATATAATCTAACACTATAAATGTTTAATTTGTCGCTAGATGCTATCAGAACCTTCAAATGTTAATAACTTTTTCATACTACAACCGATATAATCATAATATCAACTAAAAAGACAAAAGGGTTTATATGAAAGAGGACAAGATACAAGTCTCAATTAGAATTCCAAGCAAACTCCACCTCAGAATTATTGATGTGATGAAAAAAAGCCCTCCCGAAACAAGCAAGACTGATATTATTGTAGAATTACTTGAGAGCTACTTTAGATTAAGAGATTCTGAGAAGGATGATGTAATAACTGAGATAGATAGTATCTTTAGTGTTGAAAACAAAGTGTTTATGCCTCGCATAATATATAAACAGTTATTGACGAAAAGCGATTATGTTGTAGATAAAGAGATTAAACAAGGAATAATTGATACTACTGTTATTACTGATACTGCTTTTATAATAATGGAAGTAGCACTCGACACTAACGCTATAATGATTGAGTTGCTAGTGCAAAAGAAAAGTATAGAGTTGTCCAACAAAAAGATAGAAATATTAGAAAGAAAACTCAAATAGTAGACTTGGGTTCAAACCAAGCTACTTTCTATTTTACTAAGAATTTTGAAAGTTTCTTTCTCGCCTCATATATCTCACCATTAAACACCACAGAGGGAGTTCCTTTTAACCTTATGTCTTTTCCAATTTCCATATCTAAATCGACTGAATGATTATTAATGTCACTTATACTATAGTTAGTCTTAAATGTCGTGTTGAAAGTGTCTAGAGCTACTTGGTTATCTTTCATTTTATATACATCAAATAACTTATTAAAATTAGCCTTATAAACCTTTAGTTCTATGTCTTTGATTCCATCTTGTTTGGCAAGCATCATTGCTTTAGAAACTGTTTCAGCAGTAGGATGTAACATTTTTAATGGATAGTGATAATAAAAAACAGCAACGTCTTTTTTACTTTTTAGTGACTTGTACACCGAGGGAAACATATTAATACACGCTATACAAAGTGGATCTGATATTATGACTACTTTATTTTTAGCGTTAAGTTCGCCAGAGATCAAATGTTCTTTATTGTAGTATTTATCATCAAGTTTAAACGATTTTTCAAAAGTTTTTATTGTCAGTTTATCAGCTCTTTTTTTTATATTTTGTAATCTAATCTTTTCTTGTGTTTCAAACCTAATGCCTGTTTCCATATTCATAAGAGAGTTTGTTTCATATTTGCCATCAGTAAAAACTACCATTGGTGTTTTTAGCGGCTTTTTGTTCCTATTATCAATCAATGAAATATCAAATGTATACATTTTCCACTTATCATCAACGGCCTTTTTATTTATAATTTCTATAGATTTAATACTATAGTTTTTATTTGCCGTAATCATCTTCTTTTGTACTTCTATCATTTTTTCATCTAGCTTAGATTGACTACTGGTAGAAGCCAAGCAAGATGACAACCCTAGTAACCCTGCTCCAACAATATATGCTATTTTTTTCATATTTATTAACCTTTAAGAATTGTATTATGTAATACAGATTATAGCTAAATGTTGTTAATTTTTATCTATCCTGCCGGCAGGATAATACATTATTAAACAATTACTTAATGTCTTTAACTGCATATAGACGTATTTTCAGAAATATTTATCTATATTTAAAGTAACTAATCTTACAATAATACATATTTTTATATTAAATTTTTAATTCCACATGTTTTGTCTTCTTTTACTAGAACACAACTTTTCTATTTATTTAGAATCCTCATCTGTTATTAAAAAAAGCTCAAAGCGTAACTAATTGAATAATTAGCAGTGATTTACTTCACAACTCTTCGAGAACAGTCATATGACTTAAAATTAAGACGGTTAATATAACGGCTGTCTATAAACCCCTCTAATTGCGGGAAAGCACTAAAGCTTTAACTACTAACTTGTGCCGGTGACGGTGAACTAGCTCTATTAGCTACACAAGGGCAAACAGTAATGTGTTTGATATAGTAAAAATGTTAAAGATGATGTAGGTATAAAAGAAGTAAGCAAGAGCCTTTCACTTGCTTACTTCTTTTATACCTATTGAAATGGCCAATCATTCGCAGCGAAGTTTCTCTTCGAGAAATGTGCTCAACGACTATCGAACGGACAGAATATGAAAAGACTGTAACCTAGTAGAGTAACTCACAAATGCGTTTACTGTTTTCTATTTATTAAAATAAATAGGGAAATAAAAAAAATGGCAAATAAAGAATTCAAAAACTTACCAAGAAATGTATCTCATGTAGATAAAATGAAAAATGTAACGGACTTCTTAGGTTCATTGAATGTATCATTGGATAGCAAAGAAAAAATTGAGAACTATAGTGATTACTATTTGTTCCAAAACCTCTATAATAGTATCTCTGAAATAATGAGAAATAAAGATCTATTAGATGATAGAAACATCAAAACTAATGTTCACACAATTGTTTCAAGTTCAAGTTCTACAAATGATTTAGCATATATTGCAGGAAATCTTGACAGCGTAATGGATTCAATGAGAAGTCAAATATCTTTTCAAGGAACAGCGGGCGATTTCAAAAAAGTTACAGAAACTGCAGCTTCTTGGGAAAAAGCAAATAAAGAATCTACTGCTCATGTTGAAAAACTTAAAACTATCGTGGATACAAACCTAAAAAAAGGCTTTGGCTCTAGATTTCAACTTAGAAAATTGGATTATGCTACTTTTGAAGAAAATAAACCACAAATTGAAATACTTCTTAATAGTGGCAAATCAATTGATGATGTTGTCACTGAATTAAAAATTAAGAAAAATCTTGTAGAGGACTTTTCTATAAAACTTGATGGAAAACGCTTAAATGAAAATATTGAATCTATCAAAGAAAAAATATCTGAAAATATTAGCAGAGTAGATATCGCTGCAGAATATAAAGTTACGAAAAGTAGACTTAATAAGTTTTTAACTGCAAATAAATTAGCAGTCAATCAAGAAACGATAGAAGTGGTGAAATCAGCTTAACCTTGTAATACAGGTCAAACACAAAATAGTAAAACAGTAAATATTGGAGTGAAACGGGGGGAGTAAAATTGCACAACAATATAGCTGTGCAATTATTTTACTAAGATATAGTCTCGTCCATTCAGATAACCTCTGGAGCAGTTAATCATACAGTCCTTTTTCTTTTAAACTAATGCTTGTGTGATGAGCGGTTAGGTAGTTGCGAACCTAGCGAAGATTGACGAAGCTTACATTTATTTGTAAGACATTATTTTCATATTCTTCTTCTTAATCAGAAGAACAACGATCCCTTTCTTGCAGGGACATTACTTAATTGTTATCGAAAAAGATGCATATTTTATATGTAGAAGATAATGAATCTCACGATATGTCTGTTTGGTATTTTCAAAGGAGCTTTCTTTTGGTTAAGGAAAGTTGCCAGAAAATATTAAACATCAAGGATATATCATGAGAACAACCCAATATAAACATAGCTGTTGTTTCTACTTTGTTTGTTATAAATGTGGCAATTTTTACTATATAAATTACTCTTGATCTATTAAAGCACCTCATTAATACGCCAATGCTTTTCTAGTAATGCTAGAAAAATCATATGCCTCAAGCAAAGAAAAAGGAAATAACATGCAAAAAATAACTACAAATACCCAAGATTTTTTAAACAAAATATTCATGGGAGATAATAAAAACAACTCAAATTCTTCATTTGCAGATATTGCAAAAAATGATATCAACAATATTTTAGTTGCTCAAAAAGAAAGCATTACAACTACAACTAAGTATTTTTGCTCAAAAGTAAGGTTAGAAACTTATTCTCTGACTTTATCAATAGCACAAAATCAATTAGCATGTGGGAGAGGGTAATGAGTTCTTCTACTGAAACTACCAGTAATAATAATCCTGAAACAACTAGCGAAACAATTCTAGTTGATAAGATATTTACAGAAGGCATCAAAGCCCTTTTTGTCAACAAGAAGGTACTCTGATGTGTCTAGTATCATATTATGATTATTTGTATTATTGGCAGACTTTAAATAGGAGGAACAGTACATTACGTATTGTTTCAATATGCTACAAAAAAGATCTTCTTTTTCTTTATTTATAAAGTTTTTCTATAACTGACCTAACTCTGCCGGCAGGGTATAGTTGTCCTACCCTACCCTCTAAATTTCTATCTTTTATTTGCAACAAAATATTCTTTATTCAATGAACTTACTAAATCTGAGTCGAGTACTTCTTGAGCATTAAATGTGGCATAACTATTATTCTTAGGTTCATTATGCATCTCAATCATATATCCAACTTTTTTATGAACTACCGAGCCACCCATCAAAGTTGCATCAGTGTATTTACTTGTCATTACATCACAATTACTTCTGCCATGACCAAATGTAAAATTGTACTTCGGGTTTATTCCTGAAATAAAACTGCCCTCCCCTGAATCACACGAATCATAAGCCTCTTGCACATTAGATACTTTTCTTTCATTAAATTGTGTCACAAGTTGACTCGGAGATATTATTGTGAAATATTTATACCCTGAATCTATAGTTTTTTTAGAAGCCGCGGCAAACGAATACATATAGTTAGTTCTGACAACACTTCCAACCATTATCATACCTAGTGATGTAGAATCTTGATCAACTGTTATATATACTTCTGTTGTACCTTTATCAGGGCCATTTATTGCAGTAAGGTAGCTCGTTGTAAATCCACAACCAGAAAGTAGTAATAGAGCTGCAGTACTTGCACTTATTGATATAAGCTTTTTGAACATTGGTAATTCCTTTATAATTATATTTCAAAAATTATAACAAAACATAACTTTAAGATATATAAATTCCACTATACTTAAAATATGTGATATAATTCAATCCATGATACTTAGAATCTATCCTGCCGGCAGGATAAAAGGAACAAAAATGACAAAACTAAAGCTTTCTGGTTTCGCAATAGCTGTTATAAATCAAAAAGGTGGAGTTGGTAAGACTACTACTGCACAAATACTAGCGAGAGAGTTAGCAAAAGACAATAAAGTGCTTCTAATAGACTTTGATGGACAAGCAACATTAACAGAGCTAATTGATCTATATGAACATTACGAAAAAGAGGATTTAGATTCATACTTAGAATCTAACTCAATATTAAAAATATTTAATAGAGAATCAATATCTCCATTAGATATAACACACACTGCAAATGCTAAATCAAAAAGAAATGTACAAATCAATGAACTTCATTTCATACCATCACCTGGAAATATTCTTAGTTTTACTGCTGAAGCTGTGTCAGGTGGAAAAGATTTATTGTTAAAAAAATATATAAATTCAATCAAACATGAATATGATTATATAGTGATTGATAGTCTTCCTAGTGTGTCTACTCTTTTTAAAAACGTTCTCTTAGCTGCCGACTCATTGATCATACCAATCCAAACAAAAACTAATGCAATTGCTGGTGCAAACGAATTCATAAAGGTTGTTGATGAAGTTATGGGTGATTATGACTTAGAATACAAAAACTTATTTATTCTCCCTACTGTTTACAATTCACAAAGAAGAAATGACAATGATGTTTTAGCAGAAATAAAAACTTCATATTTAGACTTCATTGCAAGTAGAGAATTCGTTGGTCAAACTAAGACGCTTGTTTTAGAACCAATACCAGAAAGAGCAGTATACTCAAATGCCCAAGATGTTAGAATGAATGTACAAGACTATATCGAGTCTTTTGACAGAGGTAAAAGAGATGTTCTTCTTTTACTTGAAAAAATCACTAAAAACATTAAAAAAAATAGATAGGAATAAATATGGCTGGTTCAACTAATCTAAAACCAAAAAGAAAAGATATATCTGCGTCCAACACTCATATAGTTGAAAAAATTAAAGGTGATATAAAAAGTCATGAAAAAACAAGTATACTAATTGAGTCAATTAAATCTCCTAAATATCATGACAGGAGATATATAAATAAGCACTCTATAGTTGAGCTTTCAGACTCTATTAAAGCAAAAGGTCTTATATATCCTATTGTTGTTAGAATACTTAATGACGGCAGCTATGAAAGGATTATTGGGTATAGAAGATTAGAAGCTTATAAGATATTAAAAGAAAAGAAAATTCCAGCAATCATTCTAAAAAACATATCAGATGCAGATGCTATTCTTTTAATGGCAACAGAAAATATACAGAGAGAAGACTTAAGTGTGTACGATGAGACATTAGCTCTTTTAGATTATCTAGGTGTTTCACTAGAGCTAAACCAAAAAGACACAATTAAAATTCTGAATAGATATAAAAACTTTAGTTCTGGTTCTGTAGAGTTAACTCAGGAAGAAAAACTTCGTTTTGAAAATATAGAAAATATACTTGCTAAAACTGGTAAAGTCACAACAAATGCACTTGTCAATAGGTTAAGCATCCTTAATGTCCACCAAATGCTGAAAGTAGAACTTAGTAAAGGTGATTTGTCTATTAGTATCGCACAAATACTAAATAAAATTGATAATGAAAAAATTTTAAAAGTTGCTCTAAAAGAGGTTTTAGAGCAGGGCTATAGCAAAAGAGAAACATCTTCATACGTCAATAGTCTTCTACCATCAAAAGAATCTAAACCTGAATCAGGGATTAAAAGAATAAGTAAAATTAAATTGGATCAACTTGATAAGAATAAAAAAATAGAAATAGAGAATTTAATCAACAAAATATTATCATTAATTGATGAAAAATAAATATAATGTTAATTGCAATGCTTATATTCACCATCCTATTTATGTTAGCTTGTGTATTTCTTTTTTATCAAAAGAAGAATAAGGCAAGAAAAAGATTCAGAGAGCAAGACTATATCTTTGACAGTTTTGTATAATTTATCCTGCCGGCAGGATAAATTAGTTTTTAGAGTAGGACTTTTTCTTTTTTAAGAGAAATTACTTTTCTTTCTTCTTTCACTTCAATCACACTACCTTTTATTATTTTTCCATTATCCAAATAAGAAATTTTTAATTTTGGCAACTTTCTTGTTTGTTTGTTTTTATGGAAAATTATAGTTCTTTCTAGATTTTTGTCATTTACATGTATCCTAATAAACACTTTTGCTAAATGCGATGCCGTAGAAGAATTTAACACTCCCATTCTTTCACTAGAATAGTCTTCTTTACTTGCTAGAGCTATTAAATGAATCGACATTCTTGTTTTCTTACAAACTTCGTCAATCCTATTGGCAACATCATTTATAACGTCCGTAGGATTTAAAAGTTTAGGATGCAATACTTTGTGTAGAGAATCAATAGCAACAAGCTTACAACCGCTATTTGCCATCCCATATAAAGTAGAAATTAAAGAAGGTAAAGAATGAGAATCAAAATTTAAACTAAGACTATCAATGTCGATATCAATACCACTTTTACGAAGCTCTTTAAGTCTAACTTGGTAATCATTCTCACCAAATTCTAGCGAAATAATCCCTGCTTTAGTTGTTTTACTCGCTCCTTCTGCAATACTATAAGTTAAGTGAGTTTTTCCACATTCAGGTGGTCCAGTGTAAATCACTAGCCCACTTTCATCAAAACCACCACCTAACTCATCATCCAAAAAAGGTATATTTGATGGAACTCTTTTAATTCCTCCTGAACCTTCATATTTCTCTAGCAGTTTTCTTGCACTAATAGTCTTTTGTGTATTTTCATCACCCTCTGATATAAGCGACAGTTTTTCTCTAAGTTCACTTATCATTTCAGATGGCTCTGTTTGTATTTCTAGCTGTTTAGATATTTCAACTCTTAATCCTATCAAATCTCTAAACATTCTGTTTTTTCTTATTTCAAGTATGTAAGGCGTTGTATTTGCTAGAGGATTTGCACTCAATATTGTCATAAGAACCTCTTCACCCCCAACAAACTTTTGTCTATTTAACTCCTTAGAAATAAATAGTTCGTCAATACTTAGGTTTTTTTTGCTCAAAGCTACAATAATGTCGAAGATAACAGCGTGTGCAGGTAAATAAAAATCTTCTTTAACAAGGAAGAGTAGGGGGTTTATTTCTTTTTTTTCAATTTTTTCAACATCTTCAAATATTATTGAAGATAATAAAGTTTTTTCATATTCAAGGTCATAATATTTATCTTCGCCCATTATAATAATCCTAGTGGAACTAGAAAGTTAGAAGCTATTAATGCCGCTATTTCCAATTCATCAACATCTGAGAAGGTAACTTCATTTGTTTCAATTTTATGATTGTCTTGTTCCCATTCTCCGATATATTTACTGCCCTCATGTTCTATTTCAAATTTAAAGTCTCTTTCTTGTGTGGGATCATATCTACCATTCGTTAGCCATAGATTTACAACTGAGCGCCAATCCTTATTTTTTGTCTCGTTTTTCTTATAATGATTATAAAAAGTAAAATAAAAGTGCAGGGCAGAATTGAACTCTAACGAGATAGCTGCTTTGATAATATCAGCAATAAGAGATACATCATCAGATGGCAAAATCGTAGACTTAACTCTCTTTTTCTTTGGCTCTTGCACTTTAAGAACTTTTTTTAAATAGTTAAGACTCTCTGATGGTGTATTTACATTCTCTACATCATATTTAGCGCTAATTAATGACATTGATTCAGCGTCATATATTACATCAACTAAATTACTATACTTGAATATCTCTAACACTTTTTCTTCACACTTTATTTCTGTTTTAGCTTCTTCTATCCAAGACTCAACAGTTCTTCCTGCAAGAACAGTTAAAGAAGGAATTTCACTTTCCAGTTGAGAAGCAATAGAAATAGCAAATGTTTTAATACTATCAAATTTATTTCTAAGACCTGAATCACCAGAAAAAATAATCAATGCTATATAATAATACAGAGACTCTACATCATCTCTCAATGATTTTTCGTACCCTTGTATTACCCATCTGAATTTTTCAATTGTTGTTTTAGCTCTTAAAGCATTTTCATCTCCCCATTCATAACCTCTTCGTTTCAGAATGTAACTGATAGTTCTATGATCATGTTTATTGAAGTCTTCTATACATGGTTCTATAATATTTGAAATATATCTGTCAAATCTATTGTAATCATGTCCAAATTTTTTCTGTAAATTCTCTGGAGAGAAATCTGTAAGTTGTCTGTACTCTTGTGCGAATTGTATTGAAGTAATATAAGTATCAATTGCATATGTATTTTGCAATGAAAATTTTTGACGAACAGTAGGGTTGAGTGACACATAATCAATACCTTGACAAACTATATGAGGAATAATATCTTTTGAAAATAATATAGCGACATTCTTGACATATTTTTTCTTATTTCTGAAAACCTTATTATCCAAAGGATTAATGTCAGCATTTATAAAATCTTCTATTTCAGGGAAGTGTGTTGCTATTTCCGGAGTAAGAGTAATATCAACACCAACGATCTCTACTCTCTCGCTAAAAACTGTTTCTTTTATTTCCATGGTTTCTAGATCAATTACATCTCTCTTAACATTTCTAGTGCTTCTACCGGTAATACTGATTAAAAATCCTGCTTGACTCTTAAAAGATTTAGCAGACTTCAAATTAGACATTTTAATAATATCTCCAAAGTCTATGTCCATTCTTGGATTACCTGTGAACTTTTCAAGAATTTTTTCATTGACTACCTGTTGTATAGCTGCAGCTCTAATCTTTTTTTCTTTGTATGGCAAATTTATGGCATTTAGATTGTGCTCTTGAAATTTATCATTAAGTTCTTCTAATGCCTCTTCTCTGAAATCAAAGTAATCAAAAGTATTTTTAACTTCTGATTGAAAGTAGCTAACTAATGCATCATTGAGTCTCTCTTGGTTAGGAGAATTGGCTTTAATATTTGAAACAACTCTTTCTCCATTAATTACTCTTACTAACTGTTTTTTTACAGGGGTTACATCCCCTTGAGCAAAAGCTCTATCTATTCTAAGTTCATGTGTATTTAATTTTGAATTAGGCAATGGTACAAACCTTTTTAATTGATGGTTTGATTATAGCCTAATGGCACTCAAATAAGCAACAAAAGCAACACGTTGCCACTACTATAAGTAATATAACCCAATATTGGCACTCAAATAAGTAACATATATGGCATAATGACACTCAAATAAGTAATATTTTAACTTATTAGGCACTCAAATAAGTAATGTAGCTTGTCATTATGTATTAATTACGTTAAATCAGAAAATATTTGCACTATATTAGTGATTAACTCTCTATAGCGTTACTTATTTAATATATTGAAGGCACATTGCCGACTTTATGACAATTTATTGCCGACTTTATGACGATAACGAAAATGTATTACAGACTTAATGACATTGTATTGCCGACTATGTGACATTGTATTACAGACTTTATGACATTTATATATTATTAAGTATTCTCTGTATCAACCTTGTAGCAGTCTCTATAAGCTTTTTAAATTGTTAAAAAAGAACTCTCTATATTAATATAATAATTATAATATTATTTT
>NZ_JADGFC010000215.1 GCF_016744025.1 Sulfurimonas sp. | reverse complement strand
TGTACTTCTTGCATCGAAAGACCTGCCTCATATAAGTGAGCTTCTATACTTCCAAATGTTTCTATTTGTTTAGTTTTATCATAGGGTGAAAAAGTAAGTTCATCAAAATCAAAATCAAAAGAACTTGTTGTTTCTTTGTGGCTTTCTATTCCATCTGGACCAAATACATTAGTAGTCTTAGATTTTAAATTCAACTCAGTATCAAATTCAAATTCAGTAGCTGGTGGTATGTTTTTATTTAGTGTTTGTGACTCTCCTTCATTGTCATCATCCCACCCACCACTTTCTATATCATCTATATCATCACTTATCTCCTGATCAAAATCATTGTCAAAATCAGACATTACACTTTGGTACCTATGGTAGTAATTGGAACACTAAGACCTGGTATATCTTTAGCCATGTTAGAGTATATTCCTAACATAAAAGTCTGCATAGCTACTGAAGGTGTGTAGTCATTCGAGTACATGTAACTCATCATTTCGCTAAGTCCTTCTGCTGCATGAATATGTTTGTTATCTATAACACTCTGTACCAATTGAGCCTTTTGAGCCTCAACATATGTAATTTTTGCAGTAACTTCTTTTACTTGCTCTTTAACTAAGTTTTTTCTATCTTCTATTAAAGAGCCATTCATAGCCATGTCTTTAGCACTGGTAACTGCATGGTTTATGGTTGTAGTTAAAGCTTTAGCATACAAATCTCCTGTCAACCTTTTAGCATTGTCTTTATCAAGTTCTTCTCTCACTACTCCCATTAAACCACTAAAGTTTGTTTTGGTTTCACTAAGGATTGACATTATAAGATACCTCCATATCATTAAAATAAAGTTTTCCATCAACTTCAGAAAACTTTTGTAACAAAACTAAATTAAGATTATTTAAATCTGTTAAATTAGTGTGGCTATGTGATTTTTGTTCAAGATTACCAACCCTTTTAGTAACAGTGCCAGCAACACTTTTTTTAACTTTTTGTGCTTCAAAAAAAGCTTTTTTTGCTAACTTTTTATTTTTATTCATTACTTAGCTTCTCTCATCATCTTTGATAATCTCTTAGCTCTTTTAGGAGTTTGGTTAGCCCAACCACTATCAAGCATCTCTTTTGCTGCATTTGTATAGTCTTTGTCTTTTATGTATGCTAAAGTTTTTTTAAATGCCATTATTTTAGTTACACCCATCTGGTAAGCCATATCATAAAGTATCTCTTTTACTGTTTGAGGTTGCTCATCTAACCAATCTAGCTTTTTATGCAATCTGTCTATCTTCTCATTAAGTCGGAGTTGAATTAATAGCTCAGCTCCTTTTTTGGTGATAGGAAGTTTTGTACCATACCCAATAGTGTCAAATCCTTGAGTACACTTGTAAACAGTTCCGCTAAAACCCTCTGCCTCTTTTATTCTCTGCATTAAACTTTTATTCATCTTCTACCTTTTAGTTCTTCGAGAACCTGATTTACGGTACTATCTATGTTTTTTAACATCTCCTGAAGCATCTCTTTTGAAACGAATACTCTAAAATTCTCTTTTCTTGACATAGTATTATTTTGCAAATTGAGTACATCTTCTTTCATCTTGTCACAAGCATCATGCATTTTTTGTATCTGGTGATCTTGTTTTTCATCATTTTTCTTTGATTGATTAATAGAATTTTTTACCCAAAAAACAAGAGCTCCAGCGGTAAAAGCTCCTACTATAAGTTGCAATATCATTTCATTTGGAATTGCTATATTTACCATTTCTTTACCACCAACACCAAAAAACTATTTTATTTTTGTAGAGTTGGTATCTACAATCTTTTTTTTAAGGTCTGTGCGTACCTCAGTTCTAATCGTGTTATAACCAACAGCAACTCTATCTACATTTTTAAGTGTGTCCATAGTGCTTTTCCTTATCAAGTCATCATTTGCCTTTACTACTGATTTACCACCAATATAGACACTTTTACCCACTTCATAAGCTTTGTCTGTTGCACAACCACTAAACCCAATCAAGGCAATAATTGCCATTAAAAATATTTTCTTCATCTAATTTCCTTTTTGTCATTTTTTCTATAATTGTTATACGCAACAAAACCGCCAACTCTTAATCCCTCTCTTATCACAACTCTTCTCCACCATGCAACACCAGTAGCCTTACAACCCTCTTTTAAAACATCATCACAAATCTTTTGAGGATGCTTACCTTCTCTGTACATTTTGTCATGATTAATGAAAGGGTATGATGCTTTACCATCCTTAGGAATAAGCCATTGAAATAACTGAGGAACACTTCCTAAATCAGTTTTAAATCCAATTTCTGTTATAGTCCACTCTTTTAATAGTTCAGAGTAGTATTCAAGCTTTTCCTTTAGTGTTCTAATCTTCCCAGCAATAGGAAGTTCAACTAAAAGTGTTTCTTGTTTAAAGTGAGATTTCATCGCTAAACTCCTATGTTTTTTAATGTTCCAAACTTCTCAAGAGCGAGATAAGTTGCTTCTTTGAGTTCATCAAGAGTGACCATAGTTTCAATATTCTCACCATTTTCGTCTTTGTCATAAAGTTTCCAA
>NZ_JADGFC010000081.1 GCF_016744025.1 Sulfurimonas sp. | reverse complement strand
AAATACAAAACTCCGTATGAAGTGTTTTTCAGTGAAATGAGTAAAAGATTAGCTAGCTAATTTAGGTGGAAATTGCACTTGTTGTTGGAATTGGCGGTTTATATTCTTAATTTTCACATCTGCTACTGTACCATTCTTAGTTAAGTCTTCAACAACATTGTGTAGTTTTTGGCTCTCTTGTGTGGTTACAGCTGATACATCTTTTGCCTGATTAACACTTGTTTTAAAAGCAATTATCATAACCTTGATTGCTTTTGAAATTTGAGATATTTCATCTTTACCTTCAACAATTATGTCACAAGTTAAGTCAAGATTATCAGAAACACATCTGATTTTTTCTAGTGAGCTTCTAACACTTACATTAATCCCTCTAGAAATAAAGAATATAATTATAAATATTACTATTGCAAATATACTATAACTAGATAGAGTAATTATCGCAGTTATTTTTGAATTTGATTCAACCTTATCTAGTAGCAGTGTATTGTATTTTGCAAGTTCATCATCAACTTGTTTTAGAAGATTTATTTTATTAGTGATAGTTTTAAACCAAACTAGACTGTCAATTTCAAACCCGCCTACTGAAGCTTTAGTTTTTGCAATTTCTCTCATTTCATTGACTTTGCCAACAGAAGGTGAGTTCATTGTAGATTTGTAAAACTCTTTAGAATCTTGTGTAGCCATTGATAAAAATGAATCCATATATGTATCTTGTTCAGCAACAAGAGTTATCCACTTAGAAAACATGCCTGGAGCAAATTTATCTGCTCCAAATGCTCCACTTAAAACTGCTCTTTCAATTCCTGCTCTCTCTTTAGATTTTAAAAAGTTAGTATAAGCATCCAGAGATTTAACAAGTTCTTGAGTGTCAGCTAATTTTGCGGTTAATGAAACAATATTTAAGATTTTTTTATTCATCTTAGTATAGTATGCTACTTCGTCTTTTACGCTGATATTTAGTTTATCAACCTTTGAGCGTATATTATTTATCTTGCTCATATCGAGATTAAAAGCTGCAATTTCCGATTGTAGTACTTGTGGAAATGAAGACAGGTCAATAGTTAAAGTATATTTTGTAAGTTCACTGTTACGTTTAGTGGTTAGAACTCTTTGCTTAGGTAAAATATCAGCAAATTTCTTCCCTTTTGAACCAAGAAAACCAGCACTAGCACCTCTTTCTTTTTGTGTTTCATGAATTAATAATGATAATTTTTGAGAAAGTATATTTAATTCTTTAGCCTGAGAAATAACAGTTCTATCATGCAGTGCTTTATTAATTGTAATTGCAATAATAACGAGAGCGAAAGAAACAACTATAGTTGCAATAAGATTCAGTTTTAATTTAATACTCATCTTTTATACCTTACTTGCCTTGAAAGTTGAGTCTAAATTTAAATCTTTAATAAGATCCATAAGTTGATCATTTCCTATTTTCATTTTTATATCGATATTATCTTTTAGAATGATTTTATTGAAATAACCAATTACAGAAGATGTGATAGAAAGAGAATCTATAATATTAACAGTCATGCTTTTATGCTGAGCGCTTACACTGTCGACTAACTTTTTAATTTCAGCAAAATTACTAATACTTTTGATATTTCCTGTGATGTTTACAATGTTCGAAGATGATGTGATTTCCATGGATAAAACTCCCTATTTTTATTAAGTCATAGTCTATAATTATTAATCTTTTATAAAACCCTTTATGTTTAACATCCATTCTTTCATCTTTTTCTCATAACCAATATCTTTTAACTCTACAAACTTTAAAGGTTTTGATAAATAAGTTTGTTCTACATATCCGCCAAAATCATGAGGATATAAATAATTTTCACCTCTAGGTTTAATATCTGCAGGAATATCAAGCACAATTCCATCATTAACAGCTTGAAGTGCAGAGTTTATTGCTAAGTATGCTGAGTTTGATTTTGGAGATGCACAGAGATAAACTACAGCTTGAGCTAAGATGATCCTAGCTTCAGGATAACCAATTTTTGAGACACTTGTTAGTGCAGAAGTTGTTAGTGTTAGAGCTTGTGGGTTTGCATTTCCTACATCTTCACTAGCTAATATTACAAGTCTTCTTGCAATAAAATCAGCACTCTCTCCTCCATCTATAAGTCTTGCGAGATAATAGATAGCGGCATCTGCATCCGAGCCTCTTATAGACTTTATCAGAGCACTTGCTAGATCATAGTGAACACCTGCTTCACTACTTCCAGCACTAAGAGCATTTGGTCTAAGAGACTTTAAAATATCAAGTGTGATATTGTCTTGTATATTAGATGCAAACTCCAGAAGTTTTAACATAGCTCTTGCATCTCCGCCACTACTAGCAATTAGATATTCTTTTGCATCTGCTTCACAATCTAAGCTAGTATGTTTTATTGCTTTTTCTAAAAGAGTTGATAGAGCTTCATTATTAATATGTTTTAACTCAAAAAGCATAGAACGTGAACGAATAGCTGATGTTAAAGAAAAGAATGGATTTTCTGTAGAAGCACCAATAATTAAAACAGAGTTTTTCTCCATAACCGGTAGAAGAACTTCTTGTTGATTTTTTGCAAGTCTGTGCACTTCATCTATAAATATTAGAGGTCTTTGGAGAGCATTTTTATATTGGTCAAATATTTTACGGAGTTGTTCTATTTTAAGTGAGGTAGCATTGAACTCATAAAAAGGTAAGTCCATTGTTTTAGCGATAATTCTAGCTATGGTAGTTTTACCACAGCCTGCTGGTCCATAGAAAAAACTATGTCCCAATGCAAACTTTTGTGATAAAACTCTTAGTGGAGCATTCTGGGCACTTAAGTGTTCTTGACCTACTAAATCATCAAACGAAGTTGGTCTGAGATGATGTGTCAAGTCCAAGTTACTTCTTTCCTGTCTCTTTTGCTAGTTTTTCTTCAGCTTTCATGAAAGTAAATATAGCAGAATATTCGCTTCTACTTAAAAACCTAACCTTACCAGTTGGAAGATTATTTAGTTCAACTTCTGCAAAACTAATACGTTTTAAGTCAGCTACTTCTGCACCAAAATGTGCAAAAAATCTTCTGATTTCTCTATTTTTACCTTCTGAAATTGCTATCTTTAAAACTGAGTAATTATGCTCGTTTTTTTGAATCTTATAACCTAAAAAAGGTGCAAAAGTCATAGATGTTACTTTTGAGTGAGAATGTCCACCAGCAGTTGCATCTAGAAGTTCTAAACCATTCATCATAGCAGCTTCAATCTCTGGAGTTACTTCACCTTTAATCTTAACCTTGTAGATTCTCTCAAGGCTAGAACCCATTAGTGCAGTTGCTATTTTTGAAGCATCTGTTAAAAGTAAAACACCCTCAGTTGCATAGTCAAGTCTACCAACAGGTATAAAGTGTTTGTATTTATCATCTAAACCATCATAGATAGTTCTTCTACCTCTAGGGTCGGTTTTTGTTACAAGTTCACCCTTTGGTTTATTGTAAACGATAACTGTATATTTGTCTCTTTGCGTGATTTGTTTTCCACTAACGTAAACGATATCATCTCTTTCATTTACCTGAGTTGCAGGATTATCCTGTATCTCACCATTTATTCTTACATAACCATCTAGTATAACTTTGTCAGCCTCACGGCGAGAGTAGCTTGAGTGGTGTGCTATGTATTTATTTAATCGCATCATTTATGATATGCCTTTTTCTATAAGCGTATGAATATGTAGAACGCCTTTTATCTTTTTATTTTTGTCTGTTACTACTAAAAGTTGTATCTTCATCTCTTCAATGATAACAAGTGCTTCACTTGCAAGAATATCTTCATCATCTAGAGTTCTTGGATTTTGAGTTGCATATTTTATAACATTGTCTTCAAGTGAAAAGTCATCTTTTAAAAGTGCACGACGAATATCGCCATCACTTACAAGAGCAATTAGCTTATTATCTTCATCTGCGATAAAAACCGTACCTAAACGACCTTCGCTGATTTTAACAATGGCATCTTTAACTTTTGTCTCTTTAGATATTATTGGTAAGTCATCTTTTTTCATAAGATCACTTACCTTTACAAATAACATCTTTCCTAAAGCTCCACCAGGGTGAAAAGAAGCAAAATCACTTTTTTGAAAGTTTCTTGCTCTCATTAGGCAAACTGCTAGTGCATCACCTAGTGCTAAAGTAAGTGTAGTCGAACTTGTTGGTGCAATGTCAAGAGGACATGCTTCTTTTTCTACGATTACATCAATAACTAAATCACTAAATTTACCAAGAGTAGAGTTTCTATTTCTTGTCATACCAATTAGTGGGGTTTTAAACCTTTTGATATGAGGAAGAATAGAGCTAAGCTCTTCGCTTTCTCCGCTATAACTAATTGCAATTACAACGTCATTTTCACTGATCATACCTAAGTCACCATGTAGTGCTTCAGTAGGATGAAGAAAAAAACTCGGAGTACCAGTTGAAGCGAAAGTTGCTGCCATTTTGGCACCAATAAGTCCGCTCTTTCCAACTCCTGTAATTACAAGTTTACCCTTACATGCGAGAACCATTTCAACGGCATCGTCAAAGACATCACTCATGTTCTGTGATGCCTGGAGTAGTGTTTGTGCTTCAATATTTAAAGTTTCTTGTGCAATCTCTTTATAATTCATACTGTGATTATATCGTTTTTAGCTTCATAAGATATAATTCGCGTATGAAAAAGATAGTAATATTATTTAGCGGTGAAGGTTTCAACGCCCAAAACATAGTCAAAAGACTACATGAAAAAGAGTATTATGTAGCATGTGGAATTACAAATAAAAAAGATGCCAAAGGTCTTGATAAACTTCAAGAACTTTCAGTAAAAACAGAAGTTTTAGAGCATTCAAATTTTAACTCAAGAGAAGAATTTGATGAGCAACTTGTAAAACTTGTAAACTCTTATGAGCCAGATTTGGTAGTTTTGAGTGGATTTATGAGAATACTAACTGAAGTATTTACAGAAAATGTAAAAGCTATAAATCTTCATCCATCTTTGCTTCCAAAATTCAAAGGTGCAAAAGCAATAGAGAGAAGTTTTGAGAGTGATGACAAAGAAGCTGGAGTGAGCGTTCACTATGTGAGTAGTGAACTAGATGGTGGTGAAATTATCCTTCAAAATAGTTTTAAAAAGTCACAAGACGAGACACTAGATAGTTTTTGTGCTAAAATCAAGAATATAGAATATGAAATAATGCCACAGGCAATAGTAGAGGTTCTTAGGAGTTAGAAATGCAAAAGTTGTTTGAAGAAGTTGGTTCACTAGATGCAAGATGTTACAAAGAGTTTGGACTTAGTGAAGATATCTTGATGGAACACGCCGCTGAGGGAATAGCATCTTATATTAGAGACAACTTTGCAAAAAACTCAAAAGTAACTGTTGTTTGCGGAAGCGGAAATAATGGTGCTGATGGCATTGCTTGTTCAAGACTTCTCCATGTGGATTATGATGTCAGCATCTACTACACAAAAGAGCCAAAGTCTAAAATGGCTCTTCTTCAACAAAAACGATCTCGTGCTATTGGGGTAAAAGAAACTAATGAAATACTAGCATCTGATGTTTTAGTAGATGCTATTGTTGGTACTGGTTTTAGTGGTGAATTCAATCTAGAGTTAAAAAAACTAATAAATAAAATGAACTCACTTGAAGCTTTTAAAATAGCTTGCGATGTTCCATCTTCTGGTTTTTATGCTGATATGACTCTAACAATGGGTGCGCTTAAAAAGTCTATGTTTTTAGATGCAAACAAAGAGTTTATAGGAGAGTTTAGAGTTTTAGATTTAGGCCTCTCTAGAGAGATTTATGAAACTGATACTTCATGGCATCTATTAGATGAGCAAGATTTAAAACTACCAACAAGAGCACTTAAAAATACTCATAAAGGTAGCTTTGGACATTTAGCTTTAGCTTGTGGGAGTAAGAGTGGTGCTAGCATCTTAAGCTCTAAAGCTGCACTTAGATTTGGAGCTGGGCTTGTTACTCTTGTAGGTTATGAAAATGAGATGATTCCTCATAGTATTATGTACTCTCATGAACTCCCTTATAATACAAGTGCTTTAGCTATCGGTATGGGTTTGGGAGATGAATTTAGTGATAAAGAACTAGCTAAGTTTTTAAATAATTCTCTACCTCTTATTGCAGATGCTGATATCTTTCATATGCCAATAATTACAGAAATCCTAAAAAGAAAAAAACTTGTGTTAACCCCACATGCAAAAGAATTTGTAGCTCTTTTAAAACGAACTAAGCTCGCAGATATTAGTGTTGAAGAGTTACAAGCAAATCGTTTTAAGTATGTAGAGATTTTCACTAAGGCTTATCCAGAAGTTACGCTTTTATTAAAAGGGGCAAATGTAATCATCGCTAAAAACGAAGAGTACTTTATAAACCCTCATGGCACATCTGCTCTTGCAAAAGGCGGTAGTGGAGATGTACTAAGTGGACTTATTGGAGCACTTTTAGCACAGGGTTACGAAGAACTAGATGCAGCTAAAAATGCTTCACTTGCACACACTACATTAGCACAAAGTTACAAGGGTGCTGATTTTTCTCTTACACCTGAAGATTTGATTAATGGAATTGGCAACTTATAAGATAGCTTATGTTATAAATGCGACAATTAATATAAAATATACAGGATAACTTATCATGGATAACATTTTAAAAATCGGAAAATATGAACTTGGTTCTCGTCTAATTGTTGGTAGTGGAAAGTATGATTCTTTTGAGAGCACAAAAGAAGCGACTCTTGCATCTGGAAGTGAACTAATAACTGTAGCAATTCGTCGTTTAAATATTACTGACCCAAATAAAGAAAATCTTCGTGATACTTTTGCTGGAACAAATGTAAAGTTTTTACCTAACTCTGCTGGATGTGTTACTGCTGAAGAAGCTATAACAACTTTTCGTTTAATGCGTGAGGCTACGGGTATTGATCTTATCAAACTTGAAGTTATCGGAGATACTAAAAAAACTCTTTATCCTGATGTTTTAGAGACTATCAAAGCTTGTGAGATTTTAGCAAAAGATGGTTTTACAATCATGTCTTATACTTCAGATGATCCGATTATGGCTAAGAGACTTGAAGATGCAGGTTCTCATGCTATTATGCCTTTAGCTGCTCCTATTGGTTCAGGTCTTGGTATTCAAAACCCTTACAACATAGTTTTCATTCGTGAAGCGGTAAGTGTTCCTGTAATCGTAGATGCTGGAATCGGTTGTGCTTCAGATGCAGCTTATGCAATGGAGTTAGGTGCTGCTGGTGTTTTAACTAATACAGCAATCGCTCAAGCTCAAAATCCTATGATTATGGCTCAGGCTATGAAACATGCGGTTGTTGCAGGTCGTATGTCTTACTTATCTGGAAGAATTCCAAAACGTCCATACGCAACTGCATCTTCTCCAATAGATGGAATGATTCAGTTTTAGTATGAAAAAGGAATCATTCCTTTTTCTTGGACTCTTACTTATATAATAACTACTCTGTTCCTACCACTATCTTTTGCTTGATAAAGTGCCTTATCAACTCTTTTTACAAAATTCTCTTCACTTTCATGATTGATATACTCAGTAACACCAAGGGATATAGTAAGTTTGCCTACAATATCAAAATCGTACTCTTCTACCACAACTCTTAGTTTTTCTGCAAGTATTCCAGCGTGTTTTGCATCTGTAGACTGTAGTGTAATCATAAACTCTTCTCCACCCCATCTAGCAGCTATATCACCTTTACGTGTAGTAGAACTGATAATATTTGCGATATCTATTAATACCTTATCTCCAATATTATGTCCATGGGTGTCATTTACTCGTTTAAAGTGATCTATGTCTAAGAATACGATGGAGAGAGGAGATGATATAGCTTCTGATAGTGCCATCTCTTTTTCTAAAACATCATTAAGTTTACTTCTGTTAAACAATTTTGTTAAAACATCAGTTGAGGCCATATGTTCAAGCTTTTTGATTTTTACATACTCATTTGTTATTTCATCAAATGTTACTAGGTGTAGTATTTTGTCATCTGTTTTGATATCTTTAGCAAAAGGTCTAAAGTATCTATGAACTCCATCTTTTTTTATACGTACTTTTAGATTTTTAGAGTCTTGTTCTCTTCTTAAGTATTCAACCCAGTGAACATCATCATTATATGATTGGATGAATTCGCTATTGTAATCTACTTTCTCAAACATATCTGATAGATGTTCGTGTTTGTCCCTAAACTCTTGTATAGAATGATAGCCTGCAAACTCTAGTATAGTTTTGTTGGCATAGACTATATTTTGCCCATCGGCGAGTACTATAAAACTTGCATCTGTATCAATTATTTGTTGTAAAAGTTGTTTAGTAGATTCTATCTCTTGCGTTCTACGATTTACTTCACTTTGAAGTTTTTCACTATGTCTTAATTGCTTATATATAAGAAGGGTAATACTTAAAAGGAAAAATACAGCAAGAAGTTTTAAAATAATTGCTCTATTTTCTATAGACTCTGTTACAGAGTCATATTCGCTTGAGTCAAGACTTATGCTTATCCCACCTCTAATATCACCTAGAACGTAACCCTGGTGCTTGTGACATGGTAAACAATCTTTTGTTGTAACAAGAGCACCCATAAAGTTAAACTCTGCATTATTATTTAGTTCATAGTACTCTCTGATATCAGTTTTTTCTATATATTTAAGTGCTCTTCTCTCAAATGCTGTTGCTTGATTGTTAGGATTGATAGGTATTAAACTTGAGATGCGAAAGTGAAAACCTTTTATGTTTGATATCTCGGAGAGTTGTCGTGTCATCCATGCTGGATTTACTTTGATAAGGGTTAAGTTCTCATCCACTTTTAAGATGTTGTCTCTTAGGTATGGATTTGGTTTTTCACCCTCAAGAGGTATAATATAAACTCCACCATGCTTTGCAACCCATTTTCTTGTATTTACTTGATCATAAAAGTGAGTTTGAGCTTGTTTTATGAGTATCTGTTTTTGTTGTTCTACCCCTTTCTCGCTAAAAAAATCGATGTGGTAGAAGAGGCCAAAAACCGATATCGTTAAGATAGTAATAAGTAATATATATTTTTTAAGGTTAATCATTATAAATATTCTAACCAATTGAATAATAGCTTTATATTAAATCTCAATCTTACTTGATAAATGAGTCATTAGTAAAAGTTGTCCCATTCCTTCAAAAAATTTATCTACACCCATATCTTTAGCATCTAGTGCTTTTTGCAGGGCTGCATAAAAAACTAATTGAGATTCTTCAGAAGCTTGCATAAATGTATCAATGATATACTCAAAGGTCATAGTGTGAACTTCTCCATTTACATCAAAATCTATGCTTGAATTAGTATCTATGCTTTCTTCTAGGAGCAGCTTCTTACATTGCTCTTTTACTTTAACTGTCACTAAATGATTCCAACAAGGGATAACATAACAATAAATAGTCCAATTGGCGCAATATAACGAAGAGAAAAATACCAAGCTTCAAATGCAGAACCTAACTGTGGTTTTAGTACAGCTTCGATTTTTTGTTTGTCCATAACAAAACCAACAAAGATAGATACTGCAACTCCAGCAACAGGAAGTAAAATTGAAGCTGTTACAAAGTCAAGCCAATCGAAAAGGTTTTTACTTCCAAAAGTTAGGACATCTTTAAATCCCTCTATATTTGAGAGTATTGCAACTAACCCAAGTAGATAGAAAAAACTACCCATTGCTAAAGCAGCCTTAAGTCTACTCCATTTAAATCTATCAATAAAGTATTGAACCATTGGTTCAACTATAGATACTGAAGATGTTACTCCTGCAAATGCAAGAGCTGAAAAGAAAAGAACAGCAATAATATTTCCTATAGCACCCATCGCATAAAATGCTGCTGGAAGAGATATGAATACTAGACCTGGACCTTGTGCTGGATGTGAATCGTACTGGTAAAGAAAAGTAAAAAGTGTCAAACCAGCCACTATTGCTATTGTAGTATCTAAGAAAATAACCCAAAATGCACTCTTAACTAAGCTAGAATCTTTTTCTAAAGAAGCTGAATAAGTCATAATAGCACCCATACCAAGAGAAAGAGTGAAAAATGCATGACCTATAGCTGTTATGAAAGTATGTGAATTAACTTTTTCCCACTTAGGATTAAACATAAAGTCTACTGCTTGAGCAAAAGCGTCCATAGTTGTTGCATAGAAAAACAGACCAAGTAAGATTAGCATAAGCGTAGGCATTAAAACTAAATTTAAATTTTCAATACCTTTCTTAACACCTTTTACAATAATGAATGTAATAAATATAAATGCAAGTGTATGATAAAAGATTTGAGTCAATGCATCAGTTTGTAGCATACTCATAAATGATGCTTCAGCCTCAGCTACTGTAGAAGGTAGTGCAGAAAAAGATGTTACAACATAGTGAAAAATCCAACCAACAACAACAGAGTAAAAACTCATAATAGTAAGACCGGTAAAACTTTGGAAACCAGCGAACTTCCAAGCGCCTTTATTTTTAGGGGCTAATTTCTCAAAAGCAGTAACGGTATCTTGTCTTCCTAGATAACCCATTAATATTTCGGCTAACATAATAGAAAAACCAATTAGTACAACAGTTAATAAATATATAAGTACAAACGCTCCACCACCATTTTCACCTGTAACATATGGAAACTTCCAAATATTTCCAAGTCCTACTGCACTTCCTGCCGCCGCTAATATAAATCCAATTCTACTAAATCTTGCTATTTCCATGTTGTGTGATCCCCTTTAATGTGAACAAATTATACTTAAAAAAGGGAATAAATGAAAGAAATGAAAGAATTGCACTAAAAGCATTGACATTTAAAACATTATTGACTATAATTTCGCCTCATTAATCAGCGTAACGCTAGGTTTTTGTATAGGTCGGGGTGTAGCTCAGTATGGTTAGAGTACCTGGTTTGGGACCAGGGGGCCGAAGGTTCGAGTCCTTTCACCCCGACCACTTTTTAAATTTAAGTTTATATCATTAATATGGTGAGATTAGCTCAGTTGGTTAGAGCACTGGTTTGTGGTACCGGGGGTCGCGGGTTCGAATCCCGTATCTCACCCCATAAAATAGATATATAATTAACATAAATAATAATGAATGATATAGACGCGTTCGTGGCTCAACTGGATAGAGTTTCGGATTTCGGCTCCGAGGGTTATAGGTTCGAATCCTATCGGGCGTACCATTTTTTTATAACAAATGTGCGCTCTTAGCTCAGCTGGATAGAGCAATGCCCTTCTAAGGCATAGGCCAATGGTTCGAATCCATTAGGGCGTACCACTAATTGTAACCTTATTTTCTTTTAAGAAAACTAGGATATAATTTCGAACTTTTTAATTATGTTAAAAATCACATGCGGATGTGGTGAAATTGGTATACACGCCAGACTTAGGATCTGGTGCCGCAAGGCGTGGAGGTTCAAGTCCTCTCATCCGCACCATTTAAAGAAATAGCGAGCTTTAAGCAACTTTTAGAAAAGTCAAAAACCTTATAAAATAAATTCTTTGGGTACTGTATAGGGTACGCTTTAAGAATAAAAACTTCACTCCTTAAAATCAAATTCTTTTTCAAACTAATTTATAAACTTAAGCAAAATAATCACAATAATATAATTATTCATACCCCATATATTCTGATATATCTCTATATGATTGATTTTCAGGATTTCCCACTCAGGCAAAAAAACTCAAAAACTATCGCCAATTCCAACAACAAGTGCAATTTCCACCTAAATTAGCTAGCTAATCTTTTACTCATTTCACTGAAAAACACTTCATACGGAGTTTTGTAT
>NZ_JADGFC010000080.1 GCF_016744025.1 Sulfurimonas sp. | reverse complement strand
TATTTACTCTCTTCATAATACCCCTAAGTTCATCATAGTCACTATTTTTTCTCTCTTCAAATCCAATAGCAGATTTTTTTAATGAGCCTAAAATTTTCTTGTCTTTTAAATTTAGTAAAGCATTTTTTATTTTTTTAACAAGTTTCTTATCTAATGATGAACCTGAGACAATCAAAAAGTCAGGCAATGAATTACTTTTTGCTATAACCTGAAGATATTTTGAATACTTTTGTGCAATAGATTGTTTTACTGCTCCAGCATCATATCTTCCCATTATTACATATTGTGCAACCTTATCATGTCTTCCAAGAAAGTCGTATTTTTTTATTTTTTTTATTACATTGGCCCTAATTAGCATATCCATTGGAACAAAATAAGATAGTGTTGATTCAGGTGAACCAAAAGCAAAACTATGATTTTTAATATCTTTAAGCCCTTCAATAGAAGAATCTTTTTTGCTAGTAAGTACACTTTTAAAAGGATTGTTATTACTATTTTTTAAACCAAGAATAATATTTATAGCATCTTTATTTATTATTTTTGTTTTTATATATGGTGATGGACCAATGTAGCCAAAGTCAAAGGTACCATTAGCAAACTTATTGATTGTATCCACATAGTTATAACCAGTTTGAAACTCTATTTCTCTTCCAGTTGATTCTTCTAAATACTTAATAATTGGCAATAGCTTTTCTTTCATTAATTTTGGCTCAATTGTAGATATTGCACCAAAAATTAATTTTTCAGATGCCCCAAGGTTAAGAGCTAAGATTATAAATATACAAGTAATAAGTTTCATGAACACATCATAGAATATTTTATGTTAAATTAAAGTGAAAAATGAGTAAAATATATTATATAAAGGTTAACTATATGCGCTACTATTTTATCTTATTTATTCTCTATGAAATTATTATAAGTTTTTATTTTTATAAACAATATACAAATAAAGTATCAGATCAGCATCAAAGTGTATTAAAACTAGTAGAACATTCTCTTGATAACTCAATAAATACATTTGGATTAGCAAATGATGATTTTCACTCTCAGTATTCATATAAAATTTCAAGACTAGTATCGCAGTCAAATGGCGCTTCATTAGAAGTGCGAAATGAAATTCGAGAAGAGTTACTTGATGCATTTATGCCATTTTATATAAACAAAAAGTTGTACGCTTTTGAAGGTATGCATATCTTTGACCAGAGAGGCTACTCTCTTTTGAGATTTCATGAACCTGACAAATATAATGATCATATAGTTAACCTTAGATATTCACTTCAAAGTATGTTAAAAAACTTTTCTTATCAAAAAGGTTTTGAACTAGGGGTATTTAAAGAGTCATATAGATTTCAATATCCACTTTTTTATGATGGAGATTTTGTAGGAAGTTATGAATATAGCGTTAGTCCTAAAGCTCTTATGAATGAAATGAAGAAATTTTATGCAAATCAATATTTATTATTATTCAAATCTAAGCAGAATAATTTTCTTGAAAGAACTGAAAATGTAAAAAAACATTACTCAAAAGCTATGATAGGAACTAATGAGTTTTATTTTCAAGTACCTCTTCATAGTGAAGGTTTTGATGAATTATATTTTAACTATATTATAAAAAATAAAAAGACGATAAAAGCTATAAATTCTAAAAGAGCTAGCGTAGTAGATTATAATTATAAAGGTCAGAATTTAGCAGTTGCTATTAAACCAATATATGATATTGAAAATAAGCATATAGCTTATATGTTTATTTATGTAAATAATAATCATATTATTAATTTTAGATATGAGTTTTTTATTGCTATTTTTATCTCTTCGCTCTTTAGTTTAATGCTTTTTATTTTCATCATTAAACAAGTCAAACATAGACTTTATGTTATGGAACTGGTAAATATGCAACATGATATGCTTGTAGTAACTGATGGAGAAAAAATCAAAGATGCCAATAATGCTTTGTTAAAGTTTTTTGGTTTTGAAACATTGAAAGATTTTAATAAAAAGCATTTATGTGTTTGTGAATTTTTTATAGAAGAAGATGGGTATTTACAGCAATATAATAATGGAATTATCTGGACACAATATATGATTCAAAATCCAGATATAAAATTTAGAGTTAAAATACTAGATATTTCAAATAATAATATGAAAATATTTGAAGTTGAGTATGAGTTATTTAAAGATACTCACTATACTTTTATACTTTTTAGAGATGTGACAGATGAAGTAGATATACAAAATGAACTTTTAACTCGTGCTAATTATGATGCTTTAACAAATATTTACAATCGGGATAGATTTGAGTATTTTTTAACAATAGAGCTAGAAAAATCATCTCAAAATAACGAGCTTTTTTCTTTAATAATGTTTGATATTGACCATTTTAAACTTGTTAATGATAATTTTGGGCACGATATAGGAGACACAATTCTTAAAGAGATTACCTCTCTTGTCTCTTCTCATATCCGTGACACAGATACTTTTGCTAGATGGGGTGGTGAAGAGTTTATGATAATATCTAAGGCTGAAATAGAGCATAGTGAATTATTTTCTGAGAAACTTCGTAGTATCATTGATGAGCATATATTCCCCCATGTAGCGGATGTAACTTGTAGTTTTGGTGTTACTCAATTGCACAAAAATGACACCTTAGAAAGTATAGTTAAGAGATGTGATGACATACTCTATAAAGCTAAAAACTCTGGAAGGAATTGTGTACGTTTTATGAAGTGAGTATAATAACAACTCTAATAATTTATCTTAATATTAAGACAAACTTACTATAATCACTTTAATAATTAAATACATTTAAAGGTGACTATTTTGAGTGCACAACCCTTTACCCACTTACATCTACATACTGAATACTCACTACTTGATGGCGCAAACAAACTTACAAATCTAGTCTCTCGTGTTAAAGAGCTTGGCATGACTTCTGTTGCTATGACGGATCATGGAAATATGTTTGGAGCTATAGACTTTTACCATCAGATGAAAGCGGCTGATATTAAGCCTATTATCGGAATGGAAGGGTATATCCATAATGGTGAGACTCTGGGTGACAAGTCAACAAAACAGCGTTTTCATATTTGCCTTTTTGCTAAGAACAAAAAAGGTTATGAGAACCTAATGTATCTCTCTTCAAAAGCTTTTATCGAGGGGATGTACTATTTTCCAAGAATAAATAAAAATGAACTTCGTGCTCATAGTGAAGGGCTTATTTGTACTTCTGCTTGTCTTCAAGGAGAGGTTAACTGGCATCTAAACCTTGCTAATGAGAGAAATGTAAGAAATGGTGCTTTAGGTTATGATGGAGCTAAGGCAGTTGCGCTTGAATATAAAGAGATATTTGGCGATGACTTTTACTTAGAACTAATGAGACATGGTATCGGAGATCAACTACATATTGACAATGATATACTAAAAATTGCACAAGAAACAGATATAAAAATAATTGCTACAAATGACACTCACTACACTAATCCTGGAGATGCACAATACCATGAGGCATTTATGTGTATTGGGATGAATAAACTATACGATGATCCAAACCGTATGCGTCACTCAGTTCATGAATTTTATCTTAAATCTCCAGAGCAAATGGCAAGATTATTTGCAGATATTCCAGAGGCTATTACACATACTCAAGAGATTGTTGCAAAGATTGAAGATTATGTTCCGATTGTAAAAACACCAACTCCTCCAAATTTTAAATTTACACCAGAATATGCTGCCAATGATGGTTTGACTTTAAGTAGTAATGATAAAGATATTGGAGATGCAGAGTACTTTACATACAGATGTAAAATTGGTCTGGTAGAGAGACTTAAACATGTTTCTGAGGATAAACACGAAGAATACAGAAAGAGACTAGAGTTTGAGATGGACATCATTAACTCTATGAAATTTCCTGGTTATATGCTTATTGTTTGGGACTTTGTGAAAGTCGCTAAAGAGATGGATATCGCTGTTGGTCCAGGTCGTGGTTCTGCTGCTGGAAGTCTTGTTGCCTATTCTCTAGATATTACAGATATTGATCCTATGAAGTATGATCTTCTATTTGAGAGATTTCTAAATCCGGAACGTGTATCGATGCCCGATATCGATATGGACTTTATGCAAGCTCGTCGTGGTGAAGTTATTGATTATGTTGTTGAGAAATATGGACGTAATCAGGTAGCTCAAATCATTACTTTTGGTTCACTTCTTGCAAAAGGGGTTATCCGTGATGTTGCCCGTGTTCTTGATATGCCACTTTCTCAAGCTGATAAGATGGCAAAACTTATTCCTGATGAACTTGGTATTACACTTAATGGTAAGACTAAAAAGGGTGAATTTATTGATGGAGCTTTTCAAAAAGAGCCAAAGATAAGAGAACTTATAGACTCAGATGCTAATTCTAAAAGAGTATGGGAGTTTGCCAAAAAGCTTGAAGGTCTAAAGCGTAACTCAGGTATCCATGCTGCTGGTGTTGTTATCTCAAATGAAGAACTTTGGTACAAAACACCTATATATAAACCATCTGGTGAAGATACTTTTGTAACCCAATACTCACTGAACTATCTTGAAGATGTTGATCTTATTAAGTTTGACTTCCTTGGTCTTAAAACACTTGATGTAATTTACAATGCTATAAAGCTTATAAAGAGAAGATATAACAGAGATATAGATTGGCATAAAATAGATGAAAATGATCCAAAGGTTTATGAGGTTATTCGTACAGGTGAAACTGTCGGGATGTTCCAGATAGAGTCTTCTGGTATGCAAGATCTTAACAAACGTCTTAAACCAGATAATTTTGAAGACTTGATTGCGGTCTTGGCACTATACAGACCTGGTCCGATGGAATCTGGAATGTTAGATAGTTTCATCGAGCGCAAGCATGGTCGTGAGGCTATTGAGTATACGTTTGATAATATGAAATCTATCCTTGAAAACACATATGGGGTCATCGTTTACCAAGAGCAAGTAATGCAGATTGTTCAGAATGTTGGAGGCTTTTCTCTTGGTTACTCGGATATTATTCGTCGTGCAATGGGTAAGAAAAAAGACATGAATGTCTACAATGCAGAGTTCTCTGAGGGTGCGCAAAAACAAGGGTTTGATTATGCTGAGGCTTCAAAACTGTTTGACTTGATTGAAAAGTTTGCTGGATATGGTTTTAATAAATCTCACTCAGCAGCTTATGCAATGGTTACATTTCAAACTGCATGGTTAAAAACTTACTATCAAAATGAGTTTATGGCGGCACTTTTAACCTCAGACAAAGACAACACAGAAAAAGTTGTTCGTTATATCGATGAAGTTAAAAGAATGGGAATAGAGTTATCCCCTCCAGATGTAAATGACTCATACCTAGAGTTTTCTGCAATAACAAAAGATGATAAAGATATTATTCTTTTTGGTTTGGGTGCAATTAAAGGTGTCGGTGGGGCTGCGGTTGAGTCTATTATTCAGACAAGAGAAGAAGATGGAGAATTTACTTCAATAGAGAATTTTGTAAACCGAATAGATCCATCAAAAGTAAATAAGCGTTTTGTTGAGTCAAGTATAAAATCCGGTGGTTTTGACAGATTTGGTTATTCAAGAAAAGCTCTTTTAGATCAGATAGAAAAGATTGTAGATACTGCAAAAGATGCATCTATGGCTAAGAAAAATGCAGTTGGAAGTCTTTTTGAAGATGACGCTGAAATAACAACAGTAAAACTAGATCTTACAAACTCTGATGAGTATGAACTTAAAGAGATACTAGAGTTTGAAAAAGACACCTTAGGTTTTTATGTATCTGGACATCCTCTTGATGAATATAGAGGAGTTATGGATGAGTTAAACTACTCACTATCTTCAGAGTTAGAAGGTATTAAAGATGGAACTTTTGCAATCTTTATAGGTAAGGTTGAAGATATTGTTAAAAAGGTTTCTAAAAAAGGAAATCAATTTGGAATAGTAAACCTTATGGACTTTCATGGAAATATTGAAATCATGCTTTTTTCTGATAAGCTTGAGCAATTAGCTGAAATGGATTTAGATGAGCCTATCGCTTTTAAAGCAAAGATTACTCATACTGAGATGTTTACAAGAATTGGTGTTACAAAAATTATGACTCTAAAAGAGTCTAAAAAAGAGTGTAAAAAAGTCAAAAAAGAGATTCGTGAAGTGCCTCAAGAGCCTATAAACTTAGCTGTAAGATTAGATACTAATATGAATGTTTTAGAAGACCTTTACAAATTAATAAGACAAAATCCAGGTAATCGTCAACTAAAAATTACCATTATCTCAAAACTACATAATGTAGTAATCGATTCAGCTATAAGAGTTGATAGTAAAATTCTAAGTGCTTTAGATGGTAATGAATCTATAGATATCATAGCTTAGTATAAATAAAAGGAGAATATATGCATAAACATAATATTTTATTGCTTGATAATAATGAAGAGTCTTTGAATCTTCTCAATCAAGTTATTGGTTCTAAGTGCCAAATAGACTTAACTATTGATATTGATAATGTTCAGTCTATAATTTTATCTAATGATAGACTTGATTTAATTCTTTTGGATACTAGTGTTAAAAGTTTAAATAGTGATTTAGACGCATATGAATTAGCACGAATACTAAAAAGAGATGCAAGATGTAGTGAAGTTCCTATTATCTTTTTTCTTCATGAAAATGATAAAGATAGTATCAATAAGTGTTATGAATACGGAGGAGCTGAGTGTATATCCAAGCCTTTTCATCATGGAGAATTTAAGTCTAAGGTTAAAAATATTCTTCAGTTATTTCATCTTAGAGACTCTCTCTCAAACGCTTTAGAAGATAGACAAAGACATATTGTAACTATACAGCGCCAACTAAATGCAATAGATGAATATGTCTTATATATAAATTTAGACTTGAATCATAATATTTGCGATGCAAGTACTGCATTTGTAAACTTACTTGCTTGCACAAAAGAAGAAATAATAAAGAGAAATAAGCACTGTTTGAGTAAAGAAGAACTTGGTTTGGAAAAATTTAATGAAGTTTTTGAAGGGGTTGAAGAAGCTAAGCCACATATATCTGAGATAAAAACCAAAATATCTGATAATCAAACTCTTTGTCTTGAAGTAAAAATTGCTAAAGATTTTGATTATTTTGATAATCATATAGGTTATGTTGCAACATTTCACGATATTACCGATAAAAAGATTATAGAGAAAAAGAATATAGAGCTTGATAGAGTTAATTATGAATTAGATGAAAATATGAATTACTTAAAACAGTTTAAAAAAGCAGTTGAAGAAACTTCTATATTTTCTATTACTGATTCACAAGGGACAATAAAAGAAGTAAATAAAAACTTTGAAGCTATCTCTGGTTACTCTAAAGAAGAACTAATAGGACAAGCTCATAATATTGTTAGACATGAAGATATGCCAAAAGAAGCTTTTAGACAGATGTGGAAAACTATTAAAAGTGGAAATATCTGGAAGGGTATGGTTAAAAATAAACGTAAAGATGGCAAAGGTTATTATGTACTTTCTGAAGTAATGCCAATTAAAAATTCTGATGGATCATTTAGAGAATATATAAGTATAAGAACAGATGTAACAGAACTAGAAGAGTATAAACAAGTACTGAAAAATGACCTTGATACGAAAAACAGAAGTTTAGAAGAAAACATAAACTATATCACACAATACGAAGATGCTATAGATAACTCAATAGCAATACTAAAAACTAATACAGAGCATATTATACATTATGCAAATGAAAAATTTTGCAAACTTAGTGGATATAACCTTGAAGAGTTAATTGGAAAAGATTGTGTTGAGTTAAGAGATGAAATACATAGAAGTAAAGAAGACTGTAAGAATATAGCTAAGATACTAAATGAGAAAAAATCTGTTTCTAAAGTAATGACAAATATTAAAAAAACAGGTGAAAAATACTACTCTAATACTCTTTTTTATCCTATTGTTGATACCTCAGGCAAAGTAGTAGAGAATCTTCAAGTTATGTATGATATTAGTGAGATAATAAATCTAAATAAAGAGATTATAAATACTCAAAAAGAAGTTGTATTTACTATGGGTGCTATTGGTGAAGCAAGATCACAAGAGACTGGAGATCATGTTAAAAGAGTTGCAGAATACTCTTATCTTATTGCTAAAATATATGGCTTAGATGAAAAAGAGACAGAGCTTCTAAAACAAGCCTCTCCAATGCATGATATTGGAAAAGTAGCTATTCCAGATAGTATATTAAAAAAACCTGCAAAACTATCCTATGAAGAATTTGAAGTCATGAAAACACATTCTGAAATAGGTTATGAGATGCTTAAACATTCAGATAGACCAATACTCAAAGCATCAGCTCAAGTTGCATATACACACCATGAAAGATATGATGGAACTGGTTATCCAGAAGGTCTTAAAGGTGAAGAAATACCAATATTTGGTCGAATCACAGCAATAGCAGATGTTTTTGATGCACTAGATAATAATAGAGTATATAAGCAAGCCTGGGATCTAGATGAGATATTGGAACTATTTAGGGAAGAGAGAGGTAAACATTTTGATCCAAAATTAGTAGATATATTTTTTGATAATTTGGATGAGTTTATAAAAATCAGAGATGAATTTAATTAATATGGATAATTTATGAATAAAAAAGATTTTAACGAAGGTTTGCTCGGTTTTTTAGACGCTTCACCTACACCTTTTCATGCGACTTTAAATATGTCAATGATGTTTGAAAATGCAGGCTTTATAAAACTTGAAGAAGAGAGTAAGTGGGAACTACAAAAGGGCGCTAAATACTATGTAACTCGTAATGACTCATCTGTTATTGCATTTACATATCCCAAAGATGCAAAAGAGTATACAATGCTTGGTGCTCACACAGACTCTCCGAACTTAAAATTAAAACCAAATCCTGTAATAAAAGAGCATGGTGTTGTGAAGTTAGGAGTAGAACCTTATGGTGGTCTGCTTCTTAATCCATGGTTTGATAGAGACTTATCATTAGCTGGTCGAGTCTCATATTTAAATAGTGAAGGTAAGATAAAAGAGACCCTTATAGATGCTAAAAAAGCCCTAGCTATTATCCCATCTTTAGCAATTCACTTAGATGATAAAGCAAATAAAGACAAAACTGTAAATAAGCAAACTGATATATGTCCAATATTGACTACATCAGATGACTTTGAGTTTAACGAGTTCCTAAAATGGCAACTCTCAAAGATAGATATTTTGGATATAAAAGAGTTATATGCATCTGAACTTAGCTTATATGACACACATAAAGCTTCTTTTGTCGGACTTAGTGATGATTTTATTGCTAGTGCTAGACTTGATAATCTTCTTAGTTGTTATGTGGGAATGCTTAGCATCTGTAGTATAGATTCTAATAACCCTATGCTTTTTATTGCAAGTGATCATGAAGAAGTTGGAAGTGAGTCTACATCAGGGGCAGGTGGTTCATTTTTAGAAAATACACTCAGAAGAATGTTTAAAGATTATGATGAATATATGCAAATGATTAGAACTTCACTAATGATTTCTGCTGATAATGCACATGCTATTCATCCAAACTTTCCTACTAAACATGATTCAAATCACACACCTTATATAAATAAAGGAAGTGTTATAAAAATAAATGCAAATCAAAGATATGCATCTAACTCTAAGACTATTTCTAAGTTTATGAGCGTTGCATCTGAACTTAATGAGCCAATTCAACAGTTTGTTACAAGAAGTGATATGGGATGTGGTTCAACAATAGGGCCTATAACAGCTACAAGACTAGGAATAGAAACTCTTGATGTTGGGCTTCCTACCTTTGCTATGCACTCTATAAGAGAGCTTGCAGGCTCTGATGACGCATACTCTCTTTATAAAATAATACTAGGGTTCAATAAATAATGTCTGGAGTAACAGCTGAAGAGTTAAATGTTTTAATAGAACAAACGTATAAGGTTGAGAAAGATTTTAATGAACTAAAAGCTTCATATGCGCACTTACAAGATACTGTAGAAAAAGTTGTTGAGTTCTTACCAAATGCTATTTGGATTGTAAATAGTGATGATACAGTATTTTTGCAAAACTCAAAAGCTAGAGATTTATGGGAACTTTTAAAGTTGTTAGAATTTAAAAATGATGACTATGAAGTAAACTTTAACTCTTGTTCTTACCTTATTAAAAGTTCTAACTATAAAGATAAGATAATGCTTAGTGCCACAGATATAACTGAGCAAAAAAGAAAAGAGAACCTTGCAACTATGGGTCAGATGGCAGCGCATTTATCTCATGAGATAAGAAATCCTATTGGTTCTATTTCACTGCTAAGTTCAACTCTTAAAAAACGTGTTATGCCAGAAAATATTCCTATAGTAGAAGAGATTCAAAAATCTGTCTATCGAATTGACAGAATTATAAAAGCTACTCTAATGTTTTCAAAAGGAGTAGAAATTTCAACATCACCTTTTATGTGGAGTGAGTTGAAAAGTTCTATTGATATGTCTATTGGATATTATGGGTATTCTAAAGACTTGACATTTATATTTCCAGAACATGACTTTGAGATAAACGCAGACAAAGATCTTTTAGAGATGCTCTTTTCTAATTTTATTGCCAATGCTATAGATGCCATAGAAGTTGATGATGAGGAAGATGGTGTTATAGAAGTGTTTTATAAGTCTGATAATGAGTTTCATAAGTTTTATATTTATGATAGCGGAGTAGAAATTGAAAATAAAAAAGAACTTTTTGAGGCTTTTAAGAGTACAAAAGTAAAAGGAAATGGTCTAGGTTTAGTACTTAGTTCTCAGATTGCAGAGGCTCACGGTGGACATGTACGCCTTTTATACTCTGATAAAAAATGTTTTGAAATAAAAATTAAAATCTAAAAATGGTATAATTATTGCTTTTATTCTTAAAATAATTTATTTAAGGTGATAGTGATATGTCAATTAGTCATAAAAATATAACTTCACTTCTTGAATTTGTAAAGATAGATAAGTTTTATGTTGTTTGCCACTTTAGATGCAAGGTTACAAACAAGACAATTATTTCAACTGTTCCATTTGAACCATATGAGGGTAAGATTGAAATTACATGGCAGGATTTATTGCTTCATCCGATTGAGTCATATAATAGATATTACCACACACCAATAACAATTTATAATCATGACTTAAATGATACTATAGTACTTAAAGCTTTTGAAAAGATAGTTAAGTATTTTGAGTGGAGTGATAGCTACAATAGTTATGTATATACAGCAAAACAAGGATTTAATTTTGAACAAAGAGTTAGTTGAAGTTCCAGGGACAACACTTCCATTTTATAAATATGAAAAAGATGACTTAACAATTTATGAGTTTAATGCAACAGAATGTCAACCACCAGAGCCAATGGTAAATACTGTTAGAGGCTTGGGTCTTTTAAAAAGTACAACAGATAGACTTATTGGTTTTTTCTTCCATGAACCTTTTCCTCTTTATCAAAAAATTCCACTAACTATATCTCATGAAGCACAAGAACTAGAAAATGGAGATTTTCAAATTACTTTTAAAATAGAAGATTAATATTATCAACTATTAATCTTTTTTCTCCACCTTCATTATGCAATTATTAAATATCAACATTAATACTTGTATATTCATTCTATAACTTATTGTGCATATAATAAAATTTTAGAGATATTAAAGTGATATTTAAAAATAATACTGTGTCACAATAAAGTAACTTTAAGCGTATTTGTGACAAAATATCGCCTAAAAGGAATGAAAATGTTACAAAATCTATCCATCAGTAAAAAAATTCACATCCCACTTATCTCTTCAATTTTAGTTGGTTTATTTGTAATAATGATAAATTATTTTTATTCTATCCAAGATATGGAAGATAATAT
>NZ_JADGFC010000079.1 GCF_016744025.1 Sulfurimonas sp. | reverse complement strand
GTAAATGGAGTTTGGGTGGTAAGAGCAGATGAATCTTACCCAATCCTAGGTAATCCAATTGAAGCATATTTAAGATATGAGAAAATAATTGATCTTGCAAAAAAGTCAGGCTGTGACGCAATACATCCAGGGTATGGGTTTTTATCTGAAAGTGCAGAATTTGCACAAGCATGTGAAGACAATGGTCTGATTTTTATTGGACCAAAACCAAAACATATAGAACTATTTGGTGATAAAATGGCTTCTAAAATTGCTATGAAAAAGATAGGTGTTCCTATTTTAGAGGGTACAAATAAGCCAGTTATAGATAAAGATGACGGAAAAAGAATTGCTCAAGAAATAGGTTACCCAGTTATTATAAAAGCAGCATTTGGTGGTGGTGGAAGAGGGATGAGAATAGTTCATTTTGCTAATGACTTCTCAAATATGTTTGATTCAGCAACTAATGAGTCTATAAAGTATTTTGGCAAAGGTGATGTGTTTATAGAAAAGTATGTTCAAAATCCTAGACATATAGAAATTCAAATTATAGCTGATAAGTATGAAAATGTAATTCATTTAGGAGAGAGAGATTGCTCTATACAGCGTCGTCATCAAAAAGTTATAGAGATATCACCATCACCTCTTTTAAATGATGAAGTAAGACAAAAACTTTCTAAAATATCAGTAGATGCTATGAAAAAGTTAGGTTATGAAAGTGTGGGTACAGTAGAATTTTTAGTAGATGAAAAAGATAATGTTTTTTTTATAGAAATGAATACAAGAGTTCAAGTAGAGCACCCTGTAACTGAGATAATAACAGGAGTCGATATTATTCAAAGAATGATTGAAATAGCTGCAGGAGATAAGTTGAAATATAAACAGAGTGAAATAAACTTTAGAGGATATGCAATAGAATTTAGAATTAACTCAGAAGACCCTCAAAATAACTTTATGCCTACTGCTGGAACTGTTAAAAAGTATCTAGTTCCTGGTGGTCCTGGTATAAGATTAGACACTAGTCTTTATGATGGATATGAAATACCAACTTGTTATGATTCTATGCTTGGAAAACTTATTGTTTGGGCTCTTGATTGGAATGGTGCGGTTGCAAAAGCAAAACGAGCCTTAGATGAGTTTCATATAGAAGGTTTTAAAACAAATATCCCATTACATAGAGAAATATCAAAAGATGAGAATTTTAAAATTGGAAAATTTGATACAAGTTATCTAGATGTTAATATGGATAAATTTAATTTAGACGCAGAATGTTCAATTGCTAAAGAAGAAGAAAAGTCTTTAAATTTAACAAGGATGATTAAAATAATCAAAGATAATAATTTAGTAGCTCTGAAAAATGACTTTTCACTTTTTTAATTTTGCCTTGTAACTCCTTATTTGAGGGTAAGTTAAGTATTGATTGTCTTATTTAGATTAAAATGTCGTTCATAACTAAAAGGTAAATTATGAAACAACTTTTTTCACTTCTAAGCTCTATGAAAACCATGGCTATTTTGATGTCGATTTTTGCATTTGCAATCGGCTATGCTACATTTGTAGAGAATGATTACGGAACTATCACAGCAAAAGCTGATATCTACAATGCAAGATGGTTTGAAATTTTGATTGGATTACTTACTGTCAATTTAATCTTAAATATCAACAAGTACAAAATGTACACACTTAAAAAAGCTCCTATATTTATTTTTCACGTTGCTTTTATTATAATATTAATTGGTGCTGCAATTACTCGTTATATTGGTTATGAAGGAACTATGCATATTCGTGAAAATGCGAGTTCATCAACAATGATAAGTTCTGATACTTATTTTACAGTTGATGCTAAAGTAGGTTCTAAGCATGAAGTTTCATCTCAAACATTATTTCTTTCTAAAAAAAGCTCAAACAGCTTATCTAGCTCTTTAGATATAGATGGAAAAAAAGTAGATGTAGAAATGATAGAGTATATTCCAGATGCAGTTGAGACAACTGTAGAAGACAAAACTGGTAAGGCTATGGCATCTATGATGGTTACTGGAACAGGTAAGGGTGAGCCTATTACTCTTGTTGAGGGTAAGTTTTATGAGAGTGAAAACTTTGTTTTAGATTTTAACTCTGGTGAGTCTTTTGATAAGATGGTTGTTTCTCTTTTCGTTGAAGATGGCAAGTTCTTTATGAATCATAAAACACCACTATCTTACCTAAAGATGGATGACCAAACAAAAGGTACTTTAGAAGCAAATGCTAAACAACCTTTCACGACGAGAACTCTTTTTAGTACAGCGGGTGGTGGATTTGTTCTTAGAACTTTTTACGCGCATGCTTCTAAAAAAACAGTTTCAAACCCAAATGCTTCTGCACAAAGACCTGGATATGATGCCCTTAGATTTAAAATATCAGTTGATGATGTATCAAAAGAAATTCTGATATTTGGACAAGCCGGAAGAATGGCAAAAGAGTATCATAATGAAATTAATGGTGTTGATGTACACTTATCTTATGGATCTAAGCAACTTCAACTTCCTTTTGAACTTAAACTGAAAGAGTTTCAACTAGATAGATACCCTGGTTCAATGTCTCCTGAGTCTTACGCAAGTGAAGTTATCTTGGTAGATAAAGAACAAAATATTGAGATGCCTTATAGGATTTATATGAATAATATTTTAGAACATCGTGGATTTAGATTTTTTCAATCATCTTATGATAAAGATGAAAAAGGAACAGTACTTTCAGTAAATCATGATCCTGGAACTTTACCTACATATATAGGTTATTTCCTTCTTACTCTTGGAATGTTTTGGTCGATTTTTTCAAATTCAAATAGATTTTCTCAGTTAGCTAAAAAAGCTGCTGATGGAAAAGCTATTGCTTCTATTGTTGCACTAGGTCTTTTTCTTAGTGTTACACCATCATATGCAGAGGACTTAAATCCTACTGTAAAGACAATCATCTCATTTGATAAAGAACACGCTGCAAAATTTGGACAGTTAGTTATTCAAGATAGTGGCGGTAGAATGAAGCCGATGGATACATTAACTACAGAGATACTGGCTAAGATACGTAGAAGTTCTCACATTAATGTTGGAAAGTATACTCTAGACTCAAATCAAATTATCTTAGGGATGATGGTTAAACCTGACTCATACCGTGATATAAAAATAATCTATACAAAGAACCCTGAAGTAAATAAAATTATTGGTGCAGCTTCTGAAGCTAAGTATGCTTCATTTGCTCAGTTTTTTACAGATCCAGATAACATGCGTGGATATAAACTTGCCCAGTTAGTTGACAGTGCAGTTAGAAAAGAAGCTAAGTATAGAAATATGCTTGACAAAGCAATTTTAAAAGTTGATGAGAGAGTTAATATTGCTTACTCTGTTTACACTGGTGCATTAATGAGAATGTGGCCAAAACCAAATGATGTAAATAATAAATGGTATCCAACTATAGAAGCTCTTCAAACTTTTACACCTGAGAATGGAAATAAGTTAAGAAGTGTAGCAGTTGAGTACTTTACAGCTATTGATGGAGCATTAAGTAGTGGTGACTGGACTAAAGCTAATGTAGCAGTAGAAAAACTAGCTAAATATCAAAAGTTTTATGGTGCAGAAGTTTACCCTAGTCAAAATAGAATTAAAGCAGAGATGTTTTACAACAAAGCATATATTTTTGAGACGCTTTACCCATTTTATCTTTTACTTGGATTTATACTTTTAATTCTTAGTTTTGTGAAAATATTAAAACCTAGTTTCAAAATAGCTACTTTTTCTAAAATCACACTTGGGCTTTTAGTTGTTTTCTTCGCTGCACATACTTTTGGTTTGGGTTTAAGATGGTATATCTCTGGACATGCACCTTGGTCTAATGGTTATGAGTCTATGATTTATATCGGTTGGGCTACAGTTCTAGCTGGTTTTATCTTCTCAAAACGCTCAACTATGACTATGGCATCTACGTCGATTTTAACAGGTCTTATTCTATTTGTAGCACACTTAAACTGGATGGATCCGCAGGTTACAAATCTTGTACCTGTTTTAAATTCATATTGGTTAAGTATTCATGTTGCAATTATTACTGCAAGTTATGGTTTCCTTGGCCTTGGTGCTCTTCTTGGATTTATTAGTATATTATTATTTATACTAAAAACAAAAAATAATGAGAAACATATTACTTTATCTATAAAAGAGTTAAATTCTATTAATGAGATGGCTTTGATGGTTGGTTTAATGCTTCTTACTATAGGAAACTTTCTTGGTGGTGTTTGGGCAAATGAGTCTTGGGGTAGATACTGGGGTTGGGATCCAAAGGAGACTTGGGCTCTTGTAACTATCTTAGTTTATGCAGTTGTTGTACACCTTAGATTTATTAAAGTACTTTACAGCGAGTTTAATTTTGCAGTTATTTCACTAATGGCATACTCTTCTGTAATCATGACTTATTTTGGAGTAAATTACTATCTTTCAGGAATGCATTCATATGCCAAAGGTGATCCAGTACCTATTCCTGATTTTGTTCCTATCACTTACGTAATTATATTTATTCTAATAGCGCTTTCTTTTAGAAATAGAACATTATCTAAGGTTTAACTATATGGAATTTGTGGGCTTTACTAAAAAAACACTTCCATTTTTAGAGTCCATTCGTCAAAATAATGACAAAGAGTGGTTCGAAGCCAATCGTTCAGAATATGAAGAAAATATACTAAACCCTTCCCGTGCTTTCGTGGAAGAGTTTGGTGAGCATCTAATGGCTCTAGAACCTACTATAAATTTCTCTCCTAAAATAAATAAATCACTTTTCAGAATCTATAGAGATACTCGTCGTATGGGTGCTATAAAAGTTCCATTAAAGCATCGAATCGGATTTATATTCTGGCAGGGTAGTGGAAGTAGGTTGCAAAACTCATATTTTTATATGCACTTTTCTCCTGATGAGCTTTTTGTAGCGGTAGGTGTCAGATGGTTTGAAAAACCAATGCTAGACGCTTATAGAGAATATATTCAAGATGATAGTAGAAGAGAAAAACTTGCGGATGTTTTAAAAAGTATTGAAGATAAAGGTTATAAGGTAATAGAAAAAGGTTATAAGAGATTTCCTAGAGGTTTTAATGTTGAGATGTCAGATGCAGACCTAAGCCTGTATAAGGGAATGGCTACATATAAAGTCTTAGACCCAAAACTCATAGTAAATGGTGATAAACTTATAGATACTTTGTATAAAATATATGAAGAGATGCTACCATTACAGCAGTTAGTATATGAAATTAGTTTGAGAGTAAAAGAGGATTAATATTTGAAAAAAGAAGCAGTAATATTGTTAAATATGGGTGGACCAAATAACCTTGAAGAGGTTGAGATGTTTTTGAAAAACATGTTTGCCGATAAAAATATACTGACAATGAAAAGCAATCTTTTAAGAAAGTTCGTTGGTGGCATGATTACTTTTACAAGAACAGAAAAATCACAAGACATATATAGACAACTTGGTGGAAAATCACCAATTATAGGACATACTAAGAACTTAGTAAATAAGCTTCAAACTAGACTTGGTAAAGATGTGAGTGTTGATTTTGTTATGCGATATACTCCACCTTTTGCATCTGAAGTTATTGAAAAACTAAATGATGAAAATATAAAAAGAATATATCTGATACCGCTTTATCCTCAATACTCCACAACAACAACGAAGTCATCTTTAGAAGATTTTGAAGAGTCATATCATGATATGGGTCAAGATGCTATTTTAGTAGAGACAAAACACTTTTTTGAAAGTGAAACTTATAACAAAGCGATAATCCAGAGAATAAAAGAACAGCTTAGAGATGCTAGTTATGAAGAGTTTGATATTATCTTTTCAGCTCATGGACTTCCTCAAAAGATAATAGATGCAGGAGATGTTTATCAGCGTCATGTAGAAAAACATGTTGGTATTTTAAAAAAGATGCTTTTAGATGAAAAGATGAATTTTCATGAAACACATCTTGCGTATCAGTCAAAAGTTGGGCCTATGCAATGGTTAAAACCATCTTTAGAAGATAAGCTTAAAACAGTTAGAAATAGGAGAGTGGTTGTCTTTCCTATCGCTTTTACTATAGATAATTCTGAGACAGATTTTGAACTAGATATAGAGTATCGAGAGATTGCAGAAGAACTTGGTTTTAAAGAATATAGAGTGTGTAGATGTCCAAATGATAGTGATCTCTTTGTAGATACGCTTGAAGAAATTTATAAAAAAATGAAGTAGGTAAAATAAATGTTAATTAAAATCTTAAGTCTGTTTGTTCTTGCATTGTCACTAAATGCTTATGAACTCCCAACTCTAGAACTTCCTAAGGAAAACTCTCCTGAGATAATTAGTTTTACATATGAGGGTTTCATGGAACATGAAGCGCAACTATACAAAATAAAATGGAAAACTCTTAATGCAACTGATGTAAAGATAAGTATAGTTGGATCAGTTGAGAGTATTGGAAATGTTGTAATAAGTGAAGAAGAGTATAACAGAGGTCCTATTGTGTTAGTTGCTTCGAATGAAAATAGTACTGATATCGACAAACAAACTCTAAATAAGATTGCTCAAGATAAAAAAGATGGGCCTCCTGGTGGTCAAAAAGGATCATCTTCTTCAAGACAAAGTAAACCTCAAAATGACGATGAAGAAGAGATTCAAAATATGTTCTAAGTGGAGAAAAAATGAAAATAGTTATTTTTGATATGGATGGTACACTGATAGATTCTAAAAAAGATATAACAATTTCTATAAACTATATAAGAAATTTGCACTATAAGTTACCTCCTCTTAGTGAAGAATTTGTTGTTGAAGCTATAAATATGCAAGTAAGAAATCTTCCTAAGCTATTTTATGGAACTGATTATTATGATGAAAAAGACAGGGATGTTTTTGAGATTCATTATTCAAATCAGTGTATACAAAATCCATATCTATATGATGGAATTAAAGAGACTTTGGAAAATTTAGTTGCATCTGGTGTTAAAATTTCAGTTGCTACAAATGCACCAACTCCTTTCGCATCTAAAATGTTAAAACACCTAGAAATAGATGAGTTGTTTGATGTCATAATCGGGGCAGATAAAGTAATCCTTTCTAAGCCAGACCCTCAAATGCTTCATGAAATTTTAAATCACTATGGCTTTGATGAGATAAAAGACAGGGCTTGGATGATTGGTGATAATTCAAAAGATATGATGAGTGCTAAAAATGCAGGGATAAGTTCTATGTTCGCGACATGGGGTTTTACACCGGACGCCGAGCATGAGATAGTGATTTTTGAACCAAAAGAGATATTAGATATAGTTTTATAAAAAAATATGATAAAATGATTAAAAATAATTTAAGGAGGATTTTTTGTTTGACAATGACTTGCTCTTAGCTTTTGCATTTATGGGAATCCTTTTCTTAAGACAGATATCTATACTTAAGCAGCCCAACAAGATAAACTATGCACCTCTAATGATTGGTGTTGGTTCTATAAGTAGTGTTGTACACTTTATAATTCATCCAGATGCAACTGATATTATCTTACTTTTTAGAGAATCTTTTTTACCCCTTCTTGTTGCTATTCTTCTATATATTGTTATGAATATACTTCATCAGACTCAACAAACTCAAACCGCCAAAACACATGATGAATTTGCAAGAGTGATTACAACTCAGGTGAGTGAACTTAAAGAATTTATGGCTGATTTAGAAGGAAGAATGATTCTTTCTCAACAAGAAGATAGAACAACACAAGAAGAGACTAGAGAAAAATTTAAACACGATATAAAAGCTCTTAATTCAATTGAGATGAATCAGGGTAAATTTTTAGAAAAATTTGACGATTTAGATATTTGGCACAATAGTGTAACTGAATCATTTGAAAATTTTACAAATGTTCAACTACCTGAGCTTGATAATGTTGTACATAAGCATATTGATATACTTAGAGTTGCTGAACAAGACCACTACAACCAGATAAAAACCACCCTTGAAAAAGCAGTCGAGAGTAGATTTGATATGTCTGAAGATATAGATGGGCTTAAAGGTGATCTTACTGCTATGAGGACTATATCTACTGATATAGCTAAATCTATTACAAGACATACCTTAGAACAACTCTCAGGTGTAACAAAAACATTTGAAAACCAAATCTTATCTCTAAAGTCTCATACTGAGTCTGTTAGTACATCTTTATATGAGAGTGAGAATAGACTTACAACAATACGAGAACAGAGTGAAATGATTATGAAGCAAATGCTTCTGTCTTCTAAAAAGATGAATGAACTAGAGTCTCAAAATAGCGGATTGAATGATATTTACTCAACTATAAATACTTTAGTAGGTGAGATAGAAGTTATAAAAGCTGACTATGTAAAATCACAATCTCAATTGAGTAATATTGTTAATGAATTAAATTCTACTCAAGATGATGAAATAAATAATGTTAAAAATCAAATGGAAGATTTAATAGTAATACTGACAAAAAAGATAGATAACTCTTTAGACAGATTACATGAACACTATCATATAGCATCTGAGGACATTACTCAAAGTGTGCAAATATTATCAAAAAAGGCACAACTTCAAAAAGGTTATACAGACCTAAAATAATCATACTTAGTAATAACATGAATACAGACACTTTACTTCTTTATACATTAGTTGCTTTCTTTTACGTTACAAGTCCTGGCCCCGCAATATTATTATCTATATTCAATGGACTTAGATCAAATATGCAAATAGTTGCTATATCCTCTTTTGCAAATGTATTGGGTTTAGCTGTCTTATCAATAGCATCTATACTAGGTTTAGGTGTTGTATTAACTACTTCATCGATGCTTTTTATGATTGTAAAATTTATAGGTGCTTTTTACTTAATGTATCTTGGAATTAAGTTTATTAAAAATAACAAAGCATTGAGTTTTGATGATAATAAGAGAGTTGATAAAAATAAAACTAAATTATCCTATTTTCTTGAATCATTTTTTCTTGCAGTTACGAATCCAAAACCTATACTATTTTTTACTGCAATATTTCCACAGTTTTTAAATCTAGATATAGATATATTCCCACAATTTACAATAATGACTCTAATCTTTCTAAGCATATCTTTTAGCTCTTTATGTGTTTATGGACTAGTCGCTAAAAGATCAAAAGTATGGCTAGCTAACAACAACAGAATGACTTGATTTCATAGAATCACAGGTGGAATATTCATCGGAATGGGAATAGGTTTATTGCAACTTAAAAGTATACAAAACTAAGAAGTGAAACTACTTTCTAACTTATACTCAGATATATGAGTATAGGATAAATCACTAAACCCATATATGGTAAAAAATTGTTAATGGGGGCAAGTAGTATTAGACTTAAGTCTTGAGTTAGTTTTCTTTTTATAAATACCTGCTCCATAAGAAGAATCTTAGTAGCTATGTCAGCAGTCTTTAAAAAGAGTAAACCCATTGCACTAATACTATACTCACTTAACATAGCGAATCCTATTGCAAAGTAAAAAGTAGGTTGCATAACTAAAAAGAGAAATATATTTTTAGAATAGTATTTGTGCATACGTATAAGCATGCCCATTATACTTGGAGCTTTTTGCCAACTTATCTCATATAATTCAAGCAAAACAAATAGTAGAATATAATTTAGGGCAACTTCATTTATCATAAATAGATTTGGCGCAATAATAACTTTAGAAATACTAATAAGAAAGTACTATATAGCAGTAATGATACTTACTTCTACAAGAAGTACATCTCTTGCCATACTTGCTTCAACACAAGCTCTTGCTGGTGGATATCCTTCTTCTACCCAATCATCCCAAACAGCATTCATCTGTGAGAATAAACTCATATCTTTTATATAGATAGTGGCACTTAATATTTTACTTTTATGAGTACCTATTGACTCTAGTATGCTATCTACTCTTGATAACATATCTTTAGTCTGCTCTGTTATATTTTCACCTGCACCAGTTTGTCCGCATAAATAAGCTGTATTTCCATGAATTACAGCTTTACTCATTCTTGTTTTAGTTTCAAATCTCTTAATTTCCACTTTTTACCTTTATTATTTATTCTAATATTTACTACTTTAAAAACTTGTTTTTTTTAAAATATCACAAAGTATAATTATTTTCGCTTTTAAGGTACTTTAGAGCTAGGATTATATCACAAAGTAAACTCTGTAAAATCAAATAAACAAAATATTACACATGATTTTTTATATGTAATTACCACTATTTCCTTTTTTCCTATAAAATCAAAGTATAGAAAATCAAGGATAACAGTATGATTAATAATGCATTCGTAGTTAATAAAACACAAGAAGGTAAATTTGTTTCAACAATTGAGCAAACTTGTGTTCCTGATATTGAAGAAAACGAGCTCTTAATCAAAGCAACATATTCAAGTTTGAATTTCAAAGATGCTTTGAGTTCTATTGGTAATCCTGGAGTAACAAGAAAATTTCCTCATATAACTGGAATTGATGTAGCAGGAACAGTGCAAGAGAGTAATTCACCAGATTTTGTAAAAGGGGATGAAGTATTAGTAACTGGTTATGATATGGGAATGAATAGTGATGGTGGACATCAATCATTTGTAAGAGCCCCAGCTTCTTGGGTTATAAAAAAACCTTCTAATATTACAGACAGAGAAATTATGACTTATGGAACGGCTGGCTTAACAGCTGGTTTAAGTATTAATGAATTATTAAATAATGGTCTTACTCCTGAATCTGGAGAGATATTAGTTACTGGAGCTACTGGTGGAGTAGGCTCAATTGCTATTTCAATTTTAAGTAAACTAGGATTTGATGTTGTTGCTATAAGTGGCAAAGAAGATAAGATAGCATTTCTTAAAGAGCTTGGAGTAAAAGAAGTTATTTTAAGAAAAGACTTTGATGTAGAAAATAAAAAACCTATGGGAAAAGAAAGATTTGCTGGTGTAGTTGATACAGTTGGTGGAAATATCTTAGCAGAAGCATTAAAGGCTATAAAGTACGATGGTGTGGCTACATGTTGTGGATTGAACTCATCATTTGAATTAAACACAAATGTTTTTCCTTTTATCCTAAGAGGAGTAAGACTTATTGGTATTGATTCTGTTGAATGTAAAATTGAGAAAAAACTTGCAGTATGGAATAAGCTTGCAAATGAATTTAAAATTACTACATTAGATAATCTTACAAATGAAATTAAACTAGAAAATTTAGCAGAGGCTTATAAAGAACTATTAGATGGTAGAGTTGTAGGTAGATATTTAGTCAAAATTACAAAAGACAATTAACAATATCTTTCTTATTCGAATGCTTTATGAGTATTAAAAAATAAAGTGTTATAATGTTTTTTGTTGTAAAATTTATTTTTTTAGATAAAACAAAGGAAAATAGTTGATAGATATACTAAAGAAAAAAAGTATTTATGCTTATCTAATTATCTCTTTAATTATAGTATTAAATGCATTCTCTATATTTTTGTTTGTAGAAGACCAAGAAGATTCTGGTAAAACAATTAATATTACTGGTAAACAACGTATGATTATTCAACGTACAGCTTTATTGTCTAATAATTATTTTTATAATCTAAATAAAAAAGATACAAAGAAAAATATTCTGCGATATTTGGAAGAGTCAAAACTAAATCAAGAATATATAAAAAAAATACATAATCAAATAGCTGATAGCATCTTGTATGATCCAGGTTACCAATTTGACAACCTTTTAAAACAATACAATAACAATATTATAAAATTTTTAAATAATCCAACAGATAAATTATTAAAAATAATCAACTATACAAATGAATCACTATTATATACATCTGATACATTAACAACCTTATTAGCTAAAGATAATGACAGAAGGACAACAATAATAATTTATCTTCTTATTGTTACAACAATAATGATTTTATTTATTATATTTATAAT
>NZ_JADGFC010000214.1 GCF_016744025.1 Sulfurimonas sp. | reverse complement strand
CTTCTATAGCCTCTTTCTATTAGCTCTTGGCATTGCTCTATGTCACAATCATCTATGACTTTATAGTAAGTAGTTTGTTTCGCATCACTTAGATATGAACATTTGTCATCAAGTGAAAATTCTTTTAGTAAATTCATCTTGCCATTTTGACATAATTTACATTATAATTAGTGAAATGATAATACAAATTAAAAGGTAAATTTTGGAATTTTTTATAAAACATAAAATATTAATACTTAGAAGTGCAGGAACCTTAATGCTTCTGATTGGTTTTGTTGTACATTTTTGGGTAACACCTAAAGAGGGTATTAGTAAAAATGAGATAGCGGCAGCAAATATTGCAAGAATGGAAGCTAAAGTAGCTGGTAAATCTAATAATGGTTCAAAAAAACAAAAGAAGAAAGAGAAATCAAAATATATGCAAGAATTTAAAAATCATCAAGCTAAGCAAGTTCAATACTTAACTATTATATCGATGATATTAGGTGTGGGATCTTTAGGTTACAGTTTCGTAAAAAAGAAAGAGCCTAATACTTAGGCTCAGTTAAAGTATTATTGCTTATTTTGAGCAATCAATACACCCTCTATCATCTTATCTATATCACCATCTAAGATTCCAGACACATTTGAATAAGCTTCATTGCTTCTTGTATCTTTAACTTGTTGGTATGGTTGCATAACATAAGAACGAATTTGATGGCCCCAACCTATTTCACTCTTTGCAACACCAGCAGCTTCTGCTTTTTGAGCTTCTAGTTCTAACTCATAAAGACGAGACTTTAGCATCTTCATTGCTGTTGCTTTATTTTTATGTTGACTTCTATCATTTTGACACTGTACGATAACATTTGTTTCAATATGAGTTATACGAATAGCAGATTCAGTTTTATTAACATGTTGTCCACCAGCTCCACTTGCGCGATAAGTGTCTATTCTAATATCTTTATCTTCAACTACAATATTTATGTCATCGTCTATCTCTGGTGAGACCATTACAGAACTAAAAGATGTATGTCTTTTTGCATTTGAATCAAATGGAGAGATGCGAACAAGTCTATGAATGCCATTTTCTACTTTTAAGTAGCCATAAGCATTTTCACCTTTTATGATGATAGATACATCTTTGATACCAGCTTCATCTCCAACTTGGTAGTCTAGGACTTCAACACTAAAGTTATGCCTCTCAGCCCATCTCTTATACATTCTGAGTAACATTTCAGCCCAGTCTTGAGATTCTGTTCCTCCAGCCCCTGGATGGATAGAGAGGATAGCATTGTTAGAGTCAGTCTCACCACTTAAAAGAACTTCAACTTCCATGTTTAAAATAAGCTGTTCTAACTCTTGACTCTCATTAAAACATGATTCAATAGTTTCTTCATCTTTTTCTTCTTTAGCCATATCATATAATTCTACAGCATCTACAATGGCATCTTTGGCAATAGAATATTTATCTAACTTTCTTTGACATTGAGTTTTTTCTTTTTGAATTTTTGCAGCATTTGTTGCATCATTCCAAAAATCTTGAAAACTTTCTAATTCTTCTATTTCATCTAGTCTATTATTTAATTTATCTGGTTGTACAACACCTGTGATGTTATCCATTTTTAAATTTAAGTTTTTTAAGAGTTCTGTGTATTCGTAGTTATCCATAAAGTTAATCCAATAGTGTATAATTGCGATTATATTAAATTGAGGCTTAAAATGAAGATTATATCTACTCCAATAGAGTTAAAAGAGTATTTGAGTAATTCTAATAAAACGGAGGGGTTTCAAGGAAACCACTCCGTAGGTTTTGTTCCAACTATGGGTGCTTTACATGAAGGGCACATTACTCTTATAAAAGAAGCAAGAAAAGACAATGAAATAGTTGTTATATCTATCTTTGTTAATCCTACTCAGTTCTTAGAAGGTGAAGACTTAGATAATTATCCTAGAAAAGATGAAGCAGATAAAAAGATATGTGAACTCAGTGGAGTAGATATCCTATTTTTACCAAATGCTAATAGCATCTATGGCAATGATGAAGTTAGTATTCTTGCTCCAAGTGTGCGTGGATATGTGCTTGAAGGGTTTAGTCGTCCAGGACACTTTAACGGTGTCCTTAGCGTTGTAATGAAATTATTAAATATAGTAAGTCCAACAAGAGCATATTTTGGTAAAAAAGATGCTCAGCAACTAAATCTTATTACGTTAATGGTTAAACAGTTTTTTATGAGTGTTGAAATTATTAGTATTGATACAGTTAGAGAAAGCGATGGCTTAGCACTCAGCAGTAGAAATATATATCTTAGTAAAAAAGAGAGAGAAGAAGCTTTGAAAATTTCGGCTTCACTCCAAATAGCTGCAAAAATGATTATTAAAAATATAGTAGATTCACATGAAATAATAAATAAGATGAGAGAACACTTAGAGCCATTAGAAATTTTTTATGTTGAGATACTAAATCGTGATTTTGAAATTATAAAAGAAGTAGAACTTGAAAATACAGTTATCTTAGTTGAAGTGAAATTAGGTGAAACAAGACTACTTGATAATATTTGGCTTTAAGTAACCCTCTTC
>NZ_JADGFC010000078.1 GCF_016744025.1 Sulfurimonas sp. | reverse complement strand
GTATAGAAGAGGAAAAAGGTCTTGATTTAGCTATAGATGCATTAAATAGATTTGCACAAATGCATCCTGATAGCTCATTTAGTTTTGATATATACGGTGACGGGAATAAAGACTATATAGATAAGTGTAAAGAATTAGCAAGACCAATTGCTTCAAGCGTGAAGTTTAGAGGAAAAGTACAAGATAAACAAGAGATATATTCAAAGGCTTCTATCCTTTTAATGCCAACTAGAATGCGTGAACCCTTTGGGCTTGTCATAATAGAAGCTATGTCATACAAATGTGCAGTTATAGCTACAAATCTATATGGACCATCTGAGATTATAGATCATGGTAAAAATGGTCTTTTATTTGATATACAAAATAAAAATGACTTGTTGATTCAGATAGAAAAGTTATATTTTACTAGTGAATATTTAAATAGAATACAAGAAAATGCCTATGAGCATGTATTGCAAAATTACTCAATAGTAAAGGTTAAAACTAAAGTAGAAAAGCTTTTAAAAGATATAGCAGGAGTAGCATAATGAGTGTCGATAAAAAACACATGATGAGTGCTACTCTATCAAACTATATACATCTTATAATTAAAATACTTGTTTCTTTAGTTCTTGTGAGAATAATGTTCTTGGGAATGCCTCAAGAATCTTATGGATTTTGGGCTTTGCTGTGGAGCATCTTTGGTTACTCTGTATTGCTTGAATTTGGTCTTGGAGTAACTATACAAAAAAAGAGTGCTGAGTATATGGCATCTAATGAGATGCACTACATAAGTGCTCTGTTTTCTACATACTTTGTTGTCTATTTTCTAATCTCTTTGATAATTGCATCTAGTGCTCTTTTTTTAAGTACAAACCTAGAACTGTTTTTTGTCATCGCAGATACAAATAAACTTGATGAATATAGCTTAACACTTTTGATATTTGGATTAGGAAGTGCCGCAGCATTTTCTCTTGGTTTTAGTGTAGAGATATTAAGAGGAATGCATCTATTAAAGATACGTAACTATATAAATACTTTTTTTGTAGTGTTAAACGCTTTTCTTTTATGGCAGTGTATAGTGTGGGAACAACCTCTTTACATCTTTGCTTTAGCCGCTGTGAGTGTTCAGTTTTTAAACAACTTATCTTTTTTTATAGTGCTAAAACTAAAAGTTGCAGATTTGAAAATCTCTTTGAACTTAGTAAATTTTAATGATGTGCGAAGTTCTATGAAGTTTTCACTAAGTGCTTATATGGTTATGTTTAGCAATATCATTATATTTAGAACAGATCAGATTATTATATCTGCTATAGCTGGTGTGTCATTTGCTGGAGTTTATCAGATAGCATCTAGAGTTGCTGAGTTGTTTCGTCAGTTCTCAACACAGTTTCATGAAAGCCTTGGAACAAAAGCAGCTATGCTAAATGCAGGTGATGACAAAACTGAGCTATCTAATCTTTTGATTCATTCAAACAAAATCATCTCAGCAATCGCTACACTACTTTTTGTACCAGCTTTTATCTTGATAGAACCTCTACTTTTTTTATGGCTAGAACTTAGTGATAAACAAACAGTTGACTCAGCAAAAATACTACTTATATCTATGTATATTTTAGTGGTTTTTAGAAGTTCTATGGTTCAAGTACTACTTATGAATGGACTTCATATGCAGTTAATGAAAGTAGGACTAATAGAAGCTTTTAGCAATATTGTTCTTAGTATAGTTTTAGTGAGAGAGTACGGAATGATAGGAGCGGCTATTGGTACACTTATACCAAATATTGTTTTGGCTCTTTTTTATAATATACCAGTATCACTTAAGTACTCTTGTACATGTATGAAAACCTACATAAAAGAGTATCTAATTCCACTTTTTATATCTTTTGCATCTACTCTTTATATTGGCTATTTATTACAAGATGTAATAACTCCAGATTCTATCTTGAAGCTATTTGCAAATGGAATGATTATAGTCTTGTTCTTCACACTTCTTTATGCTCTTTTAGCTTTTAAAAAAGAGCTTAGAAGTCGTTTTTAAATATTGCAAAGTATCTGCACTCATCTTTTTTATAATAGATTATAAACTTTAAAAAGGACAAATTATGAAAGCTATGATATTAGCTGCTGGGAGAGGTACTAGAGTCCAGCCTTTGACAAACTCTATACCAAAACCAATGTTAACAATTTTGGATGTTCCTGTAATGGAGCTAATTATAAAAAATCTAAAAGCTAACGGCTTTGATGATATTGTCATCAATACTAGTTATCTTTCAGAATCTATAGAAGAGTACTTTAAAGATGGTTCACAATTTGGTGTTTCTATATGCTACTCATTTGAAGGTAAAATAATCGAGGGAGTTCGTCACGGAGAAGCGATTGGTTCTGCCGCAGGTATGAGAAAAATACAAGATGAAAAATCTTTTTTTGATGATACATTTTTAGTGATTTGTGGAGATGCTATCATAGATGCAGACCTCTCAAAAGCTGTCGAAATACACAAACAACGCGGTGAAGTAGCATCTATACTTTTAAAAGAAGTTTTTCGTGATTGTGTAGATAAATATGGTGTAGTTGAGCTTGACTCTTTTAACAAAATCGTATCGTTTCAAGAAAAACCAACAATACAAGAAGCCCGATCAAATTTGGTAAACACAGGTATATATCTTTTTGAACCTGAAATATTTTCACATATCCCAGCTGAGGGAAACTATGATATAGGTGGAGATCTATTTCCAAAACTTATTCAAAAAAGAATTAAACTTTGTGGTATTAATCTTCCTTTTCAGTGGATAGATATAGGTACTATTGAAGATTATTATAGAGCTAATCTTATGGCACTAAATAATGAGATTAATGACATATATTTTTCTAAAGATGGTTTACAAGTAAATTACAATAAAGACGAGATCAATACACAACAAGTAAATATAGAAAACTACGATACTAAATTCAGTTATACAGGATAATAAAATGTATTTAAAAAATCATGAATCTTATAAATCAGTATATAAAATAAGTAAAGTAAAGAAGATATTTGTATTATTTAGCATATCTTTAATATCTGTAGGAATTCAGTTTATTAAATGAGATTATGTTATTTTGATTTATACAGATATAATAATACTAAATTCGATAAGGCTAATACATATGACAGTAAGTGAATTCAAAAAAATATCAAAAAAAATAAATGTTTTATATGTAGAAGACTCTGTTACAACACAGCTTATAATAAAAGAGTTGTTATCGGAATATTTTTCTGAAATTGATGTATGTCATAATGGAAAAGAAGGTTTAGAACTATATAAAGAATATGAGTATGATTTAGTAATTACAGATATTATAATGCCACATATGGATGGTATTGCTATGATTAAAGAAATTAGAAAAATCAATAAATTTCAAAATATTGTTGTGATATCTGCATCTGAAGATAGTAAGGATTTAATACCTCTTATAAATCAAGGGATAGATAGAATTATCCCAAAACCAGTAAATTCAAAGTACTTGATAACTGTGTTGGCAAAAGTATGCTTAGAAATAACAACTCGTATTGAAAATGAGCAACTTAAAAATAGTTTAAATGAAAAAAATGAAGAAATGCGTGCAATATTTAATAACACAGATAATGCAATTTTTATAGTAGAAAACTCTACTCTAGTCCTTGCAAATCTACAAGCTTTATCCTTAACCTTAAATGGTACAGAAGAAGAACTACAAGATATACTTTCAAATTTAGATAAGTACTTACTTAACGAACCTGGTTATTCATATGCAACATCAGTCGTCGAACTGGTTAATGAAATACTAACTTCTAATGAAGAAACAAAAAAAATTAAATTAATTGTTAATAATAACGAGAAGATTTTCACTTATTCTATATATGAATTTGCTAAAGAAGGTAAGTATGCTTTTTACTTATATGATATAACAACATATTCTCAAAGTATACATCTAAATCCTTTTACTAGACTACCTAACTCTTTGGATATCAGAGAAAAAATAGAGGAAAAATGTAAAGAAACTACTCCTTTTTCTGTAGTATTGATGAGTATTTATAATTCAGAAGCAATCCAACATTGGCATGGAGGTGACTCTTGCACAAAAGCAGAAATTAAAATTGCAAATATTTTTAAGTATCAGCTGTCTTTATTGGAAGTAGAATATTATTTTGCAAATTTAGCAAAAAATAGTTTTGTAATAATAGTTGAAAAAGATGTAGAGAGTTTAATAGAGTTCTTAATCTCACAACAGGACAAAATTAGTATATTTAAAGAAAACTCATCATCAAAAAATCAAGAAATAATACTAGAATTAAAGGCTAAAAGTTTAGCTTTTAAAAATAACAATGTAACTGATGTAATGAATAGCATCGAGGAAGAATTTACAAAAATTGTTTCATAATATATTTACCCCTTTCAAATAATCACTTCAATTATTAATCCTAAATTATAACTGCATTATTTCTGCACACAACCTTTTTATAATACTAGAATAAATAAAGAAAAAAAGGACTTGTTATGAAATATCTTCATTATTTAAATAACCAAAAATCCAATAATGTTGGTACGAAAAATTCAGATATTAATGAGATTGTGAATAACATCTCTGAAGTAAATGTTAATGTACCTAATGGCTTTGCAACAAATGATGAAGCTTATTTAGAATTTTTGCAAGCAGATAATCTTGAGACTAAGATTACTGATATTCTCAGTGGTTCTGATTTAAAAGATTCTCAAACTCTAGATTATAAAGGTGAAGAAATTAGAGAATTGATTTTCAATACTCCTTTACCAAAAAACTTAAAAAATGAGTTGAGCTCAGTTTATGAAGAGTTATCAGATTATTATAACTCTAATGAGTTTGATACAGCAGTTCGTGAGAGTACAAAATCAGTTAATATCCCAGATATTAATTTAAATAAAATAAACAACGAATATGTTGATTTAGGAGGTATTGATCTTCTTTATAAAAAGATTCAAGAAAGATATGCTTCTTTATTTACAAATAGAGCAATTCAATACAGAACGAGTAGAGGGTATAGTCATTTCTCAATTTCTGCAAAGTTTATTATACATCTTAAAGATAAGAGATTTAATGAGAAGTATGTACGTTTGGCGATAGCTTAAAGCTATTATTTATAAGAATAAAATATAAAGGACATATTATGCAATGCATTAGCTTTTTTGACAAGTTAGGAATAAACGATATACAAAGTGTTGGTGGTAAAAACGCAAACTTAGGTGAAATGATTACACAACTTTCATCTTTGGGTGTAAAAGTACCGTTTGGGTTTGCGCTGACTAGTGATGCTTACTGGAAATTTTTGCAAACAAATAATATAAAAGATGAGATTAGAAAGATTCTTACAGATATCGATGTAGAAGATATAGAAGTACTAAAACAAAAAGGTCAAAAAGTTCGTAGTCTTATTATGGACACCCCTTTTCCTACAAGTATTGAAGAAGAGATAAAAGAAGCATATGCACAATTGTCATCTCGTTACAATGTTGACAATGTAGACGTTGCTGTACGTTCTTCTGCTACTGCTGAAGATTTACCAGATGCTTCTTTTGCAGGTCAACAAGATACTTACCTAAATATCAAAGGTGTAGATTTGTTGTGCCAAAAAGTACACGAATGTTATGCTTCACTCTTTACAGACAGAGCTATAAGCTATAGACACTCTAGAGATTATAGCCATTTTAATGTTGCACTCTCAGTAGGCATCCAAAAAATGGTAAGAAGTGATAAAGCAAGCAGCGGTGTCATGTTTACAATAGATACTGAAAGTGGTAGTGAAAATCTTATCATGATAAACTCTAGCTTGGGACTTGGTGAAAATATAGTAGGAGGGATTGTAAATCCTGATGAATACAGTGTATTTAAACCAACTCTAAAACAAGGTAAAAGAAAAGTACTTAAACATACTCTTGGTAGTAAGAAGTTCAAGCTTATCTACGATGAGGGACAAAGAACAAAAAATATAGATTCTACACAAGAAGAACAAAATAGTTTTTCTTTAAATGATGAAGAGGTTCTTTATCTTGCAGAGATTGGTCTAAAAATTGAAAAACATTACTCCAAACAAGCTAAGAGTTACAGACCTATGGATATAGAGTGGGCAAAAGATGGTGAGAGCGGAGAGATTTTTATAGTTCAAGCTCGCCCTGAAACTGTACAAAGTAACAATAACTCAAATACTCAAGTGACTTATAAACTTCAGGCTAATGAAGATAGTAAAAGTATTATCACTAAAGGAAGAGCTGTTGGAGAAAAAATTGGTACAGGTAAAGTTAAAATCATTGAGAATGTAGATCAGTTTCATCTGTTTAATGAGGGTGAAGTCCTTGTTACTACTATCACAGATCCAGACTGGGAACCAATCATGAAAAAAGCTTCTGCTATTGTTACTAACAATGGAGGAAGAACTTGTCATGCTGCGATAGTAGCAAGAGAGATAGGTGTCCCTGCTGTAGTTGGAACAAGTGATGCGACAACAGTTTTAAAAAATAATCAAGAGGTAACAGTATGTTGTGCAGAGGGTGAAGACGGAAATGTATATGATGGCATCTTGGAATTTACAAAACAAGAGATAGATATGGGTGCTCTTAAATCTCCACAAACAAAAATCTTTATGAATGTTGGTGATCCAAGTAAAGCATTCTCCTTTGCAAAACTTCCAAATCAGGGAGTAGGGCTTGCGAGAATGGAGTTTATTATTAATAACGCGATAAAAGCTCATCCAATGGCACTTTATAATCTAGAACAAAATAAGCATGTTAAAGATGAAGATAAAATCAATGCTTTATGTGAAGGTCATAACTCATACAAAGAGTTTTTCATAAATAATCTAAGTGAAGGTATAGCGATGATTGCTGCGGCTTTTTATCCTAAACCAGTAATAGTTAGAACAAGTGACTTTAAATCAAATGAATATAAGCATATGATTGGTGGAGAGGACTATGAAAAAGATGAAGAAAATCCAATGATTGGTTTTCGTGGAGCGAGTAGATACTACGCCGATGGTTATAAACCAGCTTTTGAGTGGGAGTGCCAAGCACTAAAAAATGTACGAGATGACATGGGACTTAACAACGTTAAGATAATGCTTCCATTTGTTAGAACTGTTCAAGAGGGTAAAAATGTAATCGAAATTATGAACGAGCAAGGTCTAGTACAAGGTGAAAATGATTTAGAAATATATGCAATGTGTGAAATTCCTGCAAATGTAATTTTAGCAGAGGAGTTTCTAGAAGTATTTGATGGTTATTCTATTGGCTCAAATGATCTTACTCAACTTACTTTAGGAGTAGATAGAGACAGTGAAAAAATTGCTCATATATTTGATGAAAGAAATGAAGCAGTTGTAAAAATGATAAAAATGGCTATAGAAGCTTCTAAGAAAAAAGGTAAGTATATCGGCATCTGCGGTCAAGCACCTTCAGATTATCCTGAGATTACAGAGATGCTAGTTGAAGAAGGAATCAGCTCAATTTCACTTAACCCTGATTCACTTTATAAAATGTGGAATGTAGTATTAGAGTTAGAAGAAAAACTTCAAAAAGAAACAACTGAAGTAACTCCAATATTTACTTCACAACTAAGCAACGTATCTTAATAATAATGAGAGATAAACTAAAAACTTATCTCTCATAGAAACTCCCTTAAAACTTTCATAATGCAAACTATTTGCACATATACATCATAGACTACAATATAAACTAAATACAGGAAAATATTATGACAACAGTAATTTTAAGTGGTGGTAGTGGAACAAGAATGTGGCCTGTAAGTCGTACTCTAATGCCTAAGCAATTTGTTAGAGTAAACAGTGGTCAATCTCTGTTTCAAAAGACAGTTGAACGTAATATGAATATCAGTGAAAAAATTATGGTTATATCTAATATATCACAAAAGTTTTTGGTCCTTGACCATCTATATGAAATAAGTGAAATAGATAGTAGATATATCTGGGAAAGTGTTGCTAAAAATAGCACAGCAGCTATAATTATGGCAGCTCTTAACTCAGACAATAGTGAGGTTCTTTGCATTGTGCCATCTGATCATATTATACAAAATCAACAAGAGTATGAAAAAAGTATTAGTGCAGCAATTACTCTTGCTAAGAAAGATAATATAGTTGCAATTGGAATTAAACCAACTTTCGCATCAACAGGTTTTGGCTATATACTTCATGATAAAAATAATGTAAAGTCTTTTGTAGAAAAGCCAAACAAAGAACTTGCAAAATCATTTATAAACAATGGCAATTATCTTTGGAATGGAGGAATATACTGTTTTAAAGTTTCTCATTTTTTAGATGAGTGTAAAAGAGTTATACCTAAATTATTAAATGCTGTTAAAGTATCTTTTAGTGAAGCAAAAAAAATTGATAAAGAGTGTTATATATCAGAGCCAAGTGTTAAAGATATAGAATCAATAAGTATAGATAATGCTTTGATGGAAAATTTAAAATCAAACTTCAAAGTGGTTCCTTTATCTTCTAAATGGAATGATATGGGCTCATTTGATTCTCTTGATGATATATGTGATAGTTCATTTATAGATACAGACAGTAAAAATATTATATCTATAGAGTCAAATAATAACTGCATAGTCTCATCAAATAGAATGATAGCAACTCTAAATGTTGACAACTTAATAATAGTAGATACTCCAGATGCACTCTTAGTAACTACCAAGGGTAACTCACAAGGTGTTAAAAAAGTTGTCCAAGAACTACAAAAACGAAAAAGTGATCTTGTGACTACTCCATCTACTGTAACAAGACCATGGGGGACTTACACTGTTTTAGAAAACAACCAAGCATATAAAACTAAAAAAATAGTAGTTCGCCCCGGAAAACGTCTCTCTTTACAGTCCCATTTTCACCGTAATGAGCACTGGATTATAGTTAGTGGTACAGCCAGAGTTACAGTAGGTGATGAGATAAAACTTCTAAAGGCAAATGAATCTACATATATAGCAGCAGGTCAAAAGCACCGACTGGAAAACCCTGGACGTATAGATCTTGTAATGATTGAAGCTCAGGTTGGAGAATATCTTGAAGAAGATGATATCGTAAGATATGAAGATGACTTTAATCGTATAGCCTAAAGTCATCTTCTTCTTCAAAGAAGAGTGCAATATTTCTGCAAACACATTTCATATAATAACTATAAGAGAAAAGAAATATGAGGTGTATTATGAAAAATTACGAAAAAATAAATAGTTTTATAACTATATTAACAAATAAACAAGATTTTTTAAATTCTTACTCTAGAGAGATTTATACATCAAATAGGTATAACTATCCTATTTCATCATTAACTGTTTTTATTCCAGAAAACATTACAACAAAAAAAATAAAAATTTTTATTATAGACTCTTTTAGAGGTTCAGATATTGTATATTGCAATCATTCTAAACAATATATACAAGTACTTTTACCGTTTACACCACAAGAACACCTTGATATTATCATAGATAGAATGACTAAAGAATATGATTCTATTAAGCAAATTACTATAAATCGTGAACTTATTTTTGAAAAAGTAGACTTAAGTAAAAATACCGATGAGATTATATCTGTTATATCGACTCTAGAAAAAGCTGATGAAAATGCGAATATAGGGATAAAATTTAATCAGATACTTAAAAAGATTTTAACCATTGTAAGCAATGAAAGCATTAATTTGAATTTTATCAACTATTACTGTGGAATGAAAATAAGTAATAAAGCAATTTTAGTGAATGTTGATGATGGATTATATACATTTTCAACTGATTCTCTTCAGATAGCAGCTATAAACAATAGTTCATCAACAATTATACAAATAAAAAAATATGGATACAGTATAAGTGCAAAAATACATAATATAGATTATGTGTCAAATAAGATAACTCTAAAAGATCTTTTTGTAATGCAATATAACAATATTTATCCAGCATCTTTAACTGTAGAGCTAAAGAAACCACTAAATGCCAAATTGATTTCACTCGGGAGTGATGCTGATATTAAAATATCAGCTATTTCATTTAATGAAATACACGGTTATGGTGACATATCTAATCTCATGATAGATAATAATACTCTGCGTATATTAATCCAAAAAGATAGTAAAAAATATACATTACTAGTGAAGTTTATTCACTCTCGTTTTGATGGGGAGACTCAAAGATTTATACTCAGTAATCTAGACAATTCTAATAAGAGTATTTATTTATTCCAAGACCTAGTTACTCAACGTTCAAGAGAGTGTATTCAAGAACTTAAGCAGTTTATTGCTTAATGCAATGTATTTGCAATGAAATAGCATATACTATATAAAATAAAAGGAGTTCCAAATGTTTCCATTACTTAATAAAATCATTGAAACAATACCTTCTAACAACATTACTTACTCAGGTGGCTTAGGTCAATATAATCCTAAAGTAGCAAAAAAAAGTTTTCATAATATTTCTAAAAAGGAAAAGTAATGAAAATTCTTTGGATTAATGACGAAGCTAATTTCACTGGAGGTGCTGAGACATATATTTATCAAAGTGCGCAAGTTCTTTGCCAAAGATATGATGTTCAAAACATTCTCCTTTACAATGTAAACAGCAGAATAGGTTATGAATATTCTAAAGTGTTTTCATTTGCTAGTGTTTTAGTAGACTTGAAACAGCAGATAAATCTTATTAAGCCAGATATTATATATGTACATCAGGTTGCTGATATAGAAGTGTTAAAACAACTTTCACAGATAGAGATACCTGTAATTGGTTTTATACACGATCATAAACATTTTTGCCTACGTGAGCATAAATATACCACAATAGGACATAAGACTTGCACTCAAGCTGTAGGAGCAAACTGTTATAGTTGCCTTGGCTTTATTAACAAAAAGAAAGATTTTCCATATATCTCAATCAACAGTGTCTCAAATGTTAGAGCAGTACAAAATGTGCTAAAAAAATTTAGACACATGGTTGTTGCATCTGAATATATGAAAGAGCATCTATTGCTGCATGGATTTAGGGAAGAAAAAATATCTAAGATTATTCTTTTTTCAAAACATACAAATAATTTATACCATAAAGGTATCACTCAAGAAGTGAATCGATTATTATTTGTTGGTCAGCTTGTCAGAGGCAAAGGGGTAGATACACTTTTAAATGCTTTTGCAAAGATTCAAAGCAATGAAATAATTTTAGATATTTGTGGAGATGGAAAACAGCGAGTAGAACTTGAAGAACAAGCTAAACATCTTAATATCTCAACAAGGGTTGTGTTTCATGGAAAAGTAGCACCTGATGAACTTAGTAATTACTATATGAATGCATATGCTGTGGTTATTCCAAGTCGTGCTCCTGAAACTTTCAACTTAGTTGGACTAGAAGCTATGAAACATGCCAAGGCAGTTATCGGCACAAATGTCGGAGGTATTAAAGAATGGTTAATAGATGGAGAAAATGGTTTTACATTTGAATCAAATGATGAAGTTAAGTTAGCTTCTCTTTTAACTTTTTGTGTCAATAATCCAAACGTTATGAAAAAAATGGGAGATCAAGGATTGAATAATTACAATGAAAGTTTCACACCAGAAATACATTGTACTAAACTTTATAATTTATTTGAATCTCTTTTATTAAAGGATTCCTATGCTGTTTAATAATCAAAAACTTACTTATTACGATAATAAAGAAACAAAAGAGCTTTTAAATATAGTTTTAGAAAATATATCACTTGTTTATAAAACTATATTTACTCAAAGCCAAACTGCCGCGCTTATATTAATTGGTGGATATGGTAGAGGAGAAGGTGGAATTGTAAAAAAGGAAGGAAAGTTTACTCCTCATAATAATTTAGATCTTTTATATATTTATAACGGTAGAGTAGATTCTGAGAAGGTAGAACTTGCCAATGCAAAACTACAAGAAATATCAAAAAAATATGATATTGGAATTGATGTTTCAGCAATAAATAAACAAAAGCTTTTGAGACTAAATGGACTTGTTATTGGCTATGACATGAGACATGGACATAAACTTTTACTAGGTGATTCTAGTTTTTTAAAAGAACATGAAAAG
>NZ_JADGFC010000077.1 GCF_016744025.1 Sulfurimonas sp. | reverse complement strand
GTTCTTAGCATCTATACTTCCCATTTCATAAGCAGCTAATATATATCCTTCTACTATAACAACTGCTTCTTAACAAATTCCATATAATGTCCTTCTTCGGCTTCTAATTCTTTATGAGTTCCTTGTTGAACAATTTTACCACCATTTAAAACGTAGATAAGGTCAGCATTTTTAACAGTGCTTAGTCTGTGAGCGATAGTGATGACAGTTTTGTCTTTTAAAAGAGGTGCAATAGTTGTTTGTAGTTTTGCCTCAGTGTGAACATCAAGTGCTGATGTAGACTCATCGAAGATAACTACGCTTGGCTGGGCGATAATCATCCTTGCAATACTTAGTCTTTGCCTTTGACCACCTGAGAGTCTGATACCGTGACGACCTACTATTGTGTCTAGTTTTTCTGGCATCTCTTCTATCATATCTGTTAGTTGAGCAATTTCGAGAGCTTTATAAATCTTTTCATCACTTATGTTCTCATCGCCCATAGTGATGTTAAATCTTAGTGTAGAGTTAAAGAGTATTGGCATCTGAAGTACTAAAAATATTCTCTGTCTTAGTGAGCTTTTATCTATCTCTTCTATGTCAATTCCATTGTATTTTAAAGAACCACTGTTTTTTGCATAAAAACCTGAGATAACTTGAGCAAGAGTTGTTTTACCACTTCCACTAGCTCCAATAAGTGCTATCTTACATCCTGCTTGAATGTTAAAAGAGATATTTTTAAGAATAGGTTTTTCATTTGCATATGAAAAGTCTAAATCATTTAAAGATATTTCTAACTTATCAGATTCTATCTTTTTATCTCCGCTTTTTTCAGTCTTTAAAGTGAGGATTTTATTTATTCTTTTTATTGCACTCATAGCAGATGCATAACTATACTGCATAGATAGAATGTCCTGAACAGGAGTCATAATAAACCAAATATATCCAAACATTGCAAACATCATACCTATAGTTAAGTCGCTATAAGCAACAAGTATAAGTCCTGAACCACGAATGATTTCAAACATACTTAAAAAGAGAGTGTAAGATAGTTTTTCAAATGCTACACTTTTATATCCATAGGCATTTGATGTTGTTTGAACTTTTTTAGCATGAGTTATAGCCTCAGTAAAAAAGTACTCTTCTTTGTTGGAAGCTTTTATCTGCCCGTAAAGGTCTAATGTCTCACCAATATTATCTTGAAACTTTTCTATTGCATCGTTTTCATCTTTTTTCAAATTACCAACGATTTTTGCCATCTTTTTGCTCATTAGCATAATCAAAGGCTGAATAACTAAAATCAATATTCCTAAAATAGGATTGATTAAAACCATTACGATGCCAACAGCAAGAAGAGTTAATATAGAAGATACAAACTTACTTACACTTGTGATGATGAAAGCATCTAGAGTATTGACATCAGTAACAAGATTTGCAGTAATTGCTCCTGAACCAAGAGTTTCATACTCGTTCATAGATGCTATTTTTAAATGATCGATAAGGCGTTTGCGAATCATAAAAGTAACGTGCTTAGATATTTTTGTAAAGATTTTACTAATGATTACACCAAGAGAGTAGTAGATAAATCTTAATGAAATAACCACTACAGCTACTATAGCTATATAGTAAAAGGCAGTTGTCTCACCAACAAAGAAGTTTATACTACTTACAAAGCGAGCGGGCTTGTCTAAAAGAATTTCATCTACCATCATTGGTAACATAAGCGGAATGGGAACACTTACAATAATGGCAAGAAGAGTAATAATCTGTCCGTAAATAAGAGCAGGTTTTTTCTGCAAGATAAGTTTAAATATAGTTCTTAATGTGATTGGATTGTTATTCATAATGCAATTATAGCAAACTCAATTGTAAAGAAATTGTAAAAATAAAGTCAAAGTAATCTTGACACTCTTCTTTTATAATTTGAATATCTAAAGAGTTAATAGGAGTTCAAGATGATTAAATTACTACTTGCTTCACTAGTAGCGGTTTCACTAATTCAGGCAAAAGAGTTAAATACTCAGATGCAAGAGTTTATGAACACTCTAAAAGTAGAAGCTAAAAAACAAAATCCAAACTTTAAAGAGTTTGATTATGCACGAGGTGAGGAGATTTTCACAACTGAGGCAATAGGTAAAAAAGGCAAACTGATCTCTTGTGTTTCTTGTCATACCGATACCCTATCAAATAAAGGGATGAATAAGCATACAAATAAGGTAATTGAGCCACTTTCTCCATCGGCAAATACTCAGAGATTTACAGATATAAAAGATGTGAAAAAATGGTTAAGAAGAAACTTTAATGATGTTTATAAGAGAGAAGGAACAGCTTTAGAAAAAGGTGATGTAATCACTTACATGATAAAAAAAGGATAAATAATGAAGAAATTAATACTATTGTCACTACTCATTGGAGGAAGTTTATATGCGGGGTTTTTAGGCTTTGGCGAAAAAAGAGGTGTCGTTCCGGTTACAGATAAGTTTTATATCAAAAAATGAAACGCCAATAGCAGTTACTAAAACACCGTATTTTGTAAAAAAACATAGAAAGATTCGTGAAAATCTAATCACACAAAAAGAGGTTGGTTCTTTAGCGAACTGCATGTCTTGTCATACAACAGCAGATAAAGGTATATATAGCGAAAGAGATATAAAAATTCCAAACTATGGTCAATGGCATCATGACTAAAATCTATGTGTGGAGTCTATTTACAAGACTCTTCCATTTACTACTTGTTGTTGCTGTTGGAGTAGTTTTTGTAATTGTAGAATTTGAAAGTCTGCTTAGTTACCATGCGATAGTTGGTTACACGGTAGGTTTGCTTTTTGTCTTTAGAATCATCTGGGGTTTTATGGATGTTAGATACTCCAAATTTAAAGATTTTAATTTTAATCTAAAAGATTTAATAGAGTATATGTTTAATATATTTGGAGATAAAAAAGAATATCTAGGTCACAACCCAGCCTCATCTTGGGCTGTAATAGCTATGATGATTTTAGGATTAGCCTCAGTTGTAAGTGGAGTGATTGTTTATGGTACACAAGAGGGAATGGGTCTTTTGTCTTTTTTAAATATCTCACTCTTTAAAGATATGGATTTGTTTGAAGATATTCATGAGTTATTTGCAAATGCTTTTATGGCTGTCATATTTATGCATATCGCAGGAGTTGTCTTAGATAAGGTTTTACATAAATCAGATGCTGTAGGCTCGATGATAGATGGATATAAAAAGGGTGATAAAAAGAGTTTAGAACTAACACTACTTCAAAAAATATTTGGTCTTTTATGGATAGCTTTGCCAGTATTTTTTTTACTCTATCTTTTGAGCAATCCATCAAATATTTTAATAGCGGATAACAACAGAGCGATTGACTACAAAGTAGAGCACAGAGTGTTCTACGATGAGTGCATAAGCTGTCACACTCTCTACCCTCCACACCTGCTTCCTAAAAAATCTTGGATAACAATGATGGATAATTTGCAAAATCATTTTGGAGATGACGCTTCATTAGATGCAAAAGACATTAAATCTATAAAAGAATATCTGGTAAAAAACTCTAGTGAGAATTCTACTAAAGAATCAGCATTTAAAATTTTAAAGAGTATAGATGCCAATGTTACTTTGGCTATCACCGAGACGAGATATTGGAAGAGGAGACATAAAGATATAGATAAAAGTATCTTTGAAGCTAAAAAAATAGGCAATATATCAAATTGTAAGGCTTGTCATAAAAATATTGAGCAAGGTTTATTAAATGATAAAGATATTAAAATACCCCAAGGATAGAAATTATGAAATATTTTATATTATTACTACTTATTACAAGCCTATATGCGGACTCTGATAAGCATCGTAATGAACGTCATATAAATAAAGAACTTTCGCATCTAGACTTCTCAAAAACACAAAAGAAAAAAATAAAACATATTTTAAAAGAGTTCAGGCACTCTCTTAAAGAGTTTAGAGAGTATAAAGAAGAGATACAAGAGCAAAGAGAAAAGATATTTATAAAAGAAGTTCTAGACATTAAAGAGCTAAATATATTTAACCAAAAATTAGATGCAGCGGCACATGAAATAGAAAACAAACTATTAGAGAAAATACACTCTATTTTAAGCCAAAAGCAAAGAAAAAAGTTTATACATTATTTTGATGATTGGGAAGTGCAATGATGCAGAGAATTTTACTTATTGAAGATGATTTGGACATGCAGATACTTATAGGTGATTATCTGAAAAACTATGACTTTGAAGTAGTTGCATTTGACAAACCCTTAGATGCGTTAGAAAATCTTGAAAAAAATAGTAATGAATATGCACTTGTTGTACTTGATTTGATGTTGCCTCAAATGGATGGCTTTGATGTGTGTAAAAGAATTAGAGAGCTTTCATCTCTGCCTATCATCATTTCATCAGCCAGAGGTGAACTAAGTGATAAAATCTTAGGCTTTGACTTGGGAGCTGATGATTATTTGGCAAAACCTTATGAGCCAAGAGAGCTAGTTATCCGAATAAATGCACTTTTAAGAAGATCAACAAGTAATGCTAAAACTATTGGTGATTTTGAGATAGATGCAGATAAACACGAGATAAAACTAGAAAATTATTTGCTAGATTTAACAAAGATTGAGTACGATATCTTGCATCTATTTTTGCAAAACAGAGATAAAGTTTTCTCAAGAGAGTCTATATCAAACAGCGTGACAGGCATAGAGTACAACACAAAAGACAGAGCCATAGATATGCATATAAGTAACATAAGACAAAAGATAGGTGATGACTCAAAAGACCCTAAATATATTAAGTCTGTCTGGGGTATAGGATATAAATTTATAGGTTGATAAATGTCGATTTTTTCTAAAGTTTTAATACTCTTTTTAATAAGTTTCTCTCTAATGATAGTGGTATCAAATGAGACAAATAAGCTAACTCAAAATACAATAGAATCACTCTTAAAAGAGAAGTACATCCAAGTCTCAGATGAACTCTTTACATATCTATCCAATAATAATAAAACAGCCTTAGATAAAAAACTTCTAGAATTGAAGTTTAAAACTATAGAAGATAAAGAGCACTATTTTAAATCTTCACAAGTTATATACAACTATGAAACAGGACTCTCCCTTATCAATATTTTAAAACATGAAGATGATAAATATTTGCTATATATGAAGTATCTAGATGATGATATCTTAGTGATAGATATTTCCCAAGATGAGAACTTTGCAAAAAAAGAGCTCTTAAACTATATGATTTTGGCGGATATAACTATCTTAATCATTCTGTTTTTGATAATACTAAAGATGATATACCCACTAAGAGAAATCTCAAAAAGCATCATGAGTTTTGGAGAGGGAGACCACAGTTTAAGAATCAAGAATAGTTCTAAGGATGAGATAGGAGAAGTTGCTACAACTTTTAACTCAATGGCTACAAATATAGAGGAGTTGATTACTTCAAGAGAGACTCTTCTTCGAGATATTGGACATGAGTTGAAAACACCTATATCTAAGTCTAAATTTGCTGCTGAGATGATAGAGGACTCAAAATACAAAAGCATACTAAAAAGAGCACTACGAGAGATAGATGAGATGACAAGTGAGCTTTTAGACTTAGAGAAATTAAATGCAAATCAATACACTCTTGAGATACAAAAGTTTTCTTGCGAGACTCTAATAGCCGAGTCACTATCAAAACTCTTTATAGAAGATGAGACCCTTATAGATGTGAAAATAAAATCAGATTTTGATATAGATGCAGACCTGAGATACTTATCTATTGCGCTTAAGAACCTCATAGACAATGGACTGAAATATAGTCTGCAAAAGCCTATTTATATAGTTGCAAAATATGGCTCAATAGTGGTAAAAAGCAGAGGTGAAAAGTTAGATAAAGCATTAGAGTTTTACTGCGAAGCTTTTACTCAGGGTGATAACTCAAGAAACCAATCAGGTTATGGTCTAGGGCTTAGTCTAGTAAAAAGAATTTTGGATAAACATAAGTTTAAACTTTCCCATCATTATGAAGATGGGTTTAACTCTTTTACTATATCTTTTTAAAGTATGGTTTGAGTATAAAAAATAGCATCATTATCCATAAAATTACACTACTAGCTATCTCTAAAAGACCAGCATGTTCTTGCATATGAATCAGAGACTTGGCATCTATAGAGTTTATATCAAACACAAAATCAAGCCCAAGACCAAAGATAACACTTCCAAAGATAATAGTTCCTAGATAGATGTAAAGAGACTTAGTCCCTAGCATCTTCTTAACTACACCAATAGTTACTGTGTTTGTAGCAGGACCAGCACTTAAAAATACAAAAGCAGCTCCAGCACTAACTCCACTAAGCATAAGCCCAGCAGCAATAGGTAAAGATGCAGTAGCACAAACATACATAGGCACTGCAATTGCAATTGCGATTATGTAAGAGAGCCATGAATACTCTACTAGAATATCACTAAGGTTTTGAGGAATAGCAATAGTAATAAGCGCTCCTATAATAAGACCCCAAAAAAGAGCTTTTGCAATGTCTCCTAGAAGAGTTACAAAGGCATACTCAATCGCTTTTTTTAAAGAGAATTTTTTCTTTACCTCTGTCTCACTCGAACAAGTACTTGAGCAACAGCAACTATCACTTTTTTCTTCTACTTCATCTGGGATGATTTCTTTGTCATATATATTTGTAAGAATTCCGGCAATCATAGCGATAACCATAGAAGTCATAACTCTGTAGAGTGTGAAAATCCAGCCAAACATTCCATAAGTAGCTAAAATTGAGTCCACACCAGTTATAGGTGTAGAGATAAGGAATGAAAGAGTTGCTCCCTTTGAAGCACCACTTTTTTTGATACTAGTTGCTAGGGGAATAACACCACATGAGCATACAGGAAGAGGGATGCCAAAGATGGTAGACTTTATGACAGAGCTAATGCTTTCACGGCCTAGATGCTTTGTAACAAGCGTCTCCGATACAAGTTCATGCATAACTCCTGCAAAAGCAAGACCGAAGATGATAAAGATAGCCATTGCATTACTAAGGTCGTACAAGGCTGTAAAAAATTCTATTAGTAGTTCCATAATTATATTTTACCTTTTGAAGCTTTCTTAATATCTTGAAATAATTTATATTTTCACATATCAAAGTATGATTAAGGTTTTTAAGCCTTTTTAAAAATTAAATTTATAACCCATTCCACCTTGTGAGACAATAGTTTCCGTGGGTAGTTTTCTTCTTAGTCTTTTAACAAGGGCTCTTATGTTGTCATTTGTTGTTAAGTTACCTTCCCAAACATACTGCTCTATTTGCTCAAAAGTTATGATTTTATCAATACCTTTTGCTAAAAGATTCATAAGTAAAATCTCTTTTTTTGCTAACTTTATCTCTTGTTTGCTTGCATCTAAGAGTATCTCTGTTGATATATTATAGGAGAAATCATTTTGTAACTTTATCAAAGAGTTTGTTATTTTGCAAAGTTTATCAACCTTTGTCTCAAGTTCATACATATAGAATGGTTTTTTTAAATACTCATCACAACCTTTAGTGTATGCATCTTGAATAGTCTCAAGGTCTACATTTGCACTTATGATTATAGAAGGAATTGAGTTGTTCATAATTCTAATTTCTCTAAGATAACTAAGTCCATCAATCCCAGGAACATTTATTTCTATGATAAAACAATCATAACCATTATCAATAACACTTAGTGCTTCTTTACCATCATAAAATAAATCTACATGATAATTTTTTTGCTCTAAGGCTTCTTTTATCAAGTTTGCTAGTCTTATGTTGTCTTCTAATACTAATATTTTCATAGTTTAGTCTTTATCTTTATTTTTAATGCAAATTAAGATACTTACACTATTTTCTTGTTTTATAGCTTTAATACTACCGTTCATTTTATCTTCTATAATGAGTTTTGCCATATACAGTCCAAAGCCATCACCATTGTCTTTACTAGAAAGAAAAGGTTCAAAAAAAGAAGATAGTTTATTTTCTTTTATCCCTAAACCATTATCTATAATATTTATACAAGTGTTTAAGCCTTTAGTGTATACATTTATAGATATTTTTGCTTGGAAGTCTACTGTTTTTCTTTTGTCGATTATACTATCTCTTGCATTGTTAATTATATTTAAAATAGATTGTTTAAACTCATTTGCATAACCATCTATCATGAAAGAGTCATTATGAGCATATGAGACTTCTATATTTATATAGTTGTATTTCATATTGTGTTCAATGATACATAAAAGGTCTTCGATGGCATCATTGATATTAAATAGTGCCTGAGTTTTTGATGGTTTTATAAAAGCTCTAAAATCATCAATAGTTTTTGTCATATACTGAATTTGAGTCATGATGTCATTTACAAACTCTTTGGTGTCATCCTCACTAATATCACCTTTTTTTCTTTTTTTATATAGAATCTCTTGAGCAATAGTTGAGATTTCTACAAGAGGTGATTTCCATTGGTGTGCAACTGAAGTCATCATCTCACCAATCTCAGATAATTTTGAGCGTTGGACTATAAACTGTTCATCTTTTTTACTTTGCAGTTGCAATCTTTTAATGTCAGTAACATCTGTTATAACAGTAACAACACCAGCTTCTTCATCTCTTTTGTTCAAGTATTGTTTTCTTCTAATTAAAACGTCAATTTGATTTTTTTCATATTTATAGAGTTTAGTTTCAATTTTATCTACAAAGTTTTTATTTGAATCTTCGGTTTTACAAAGTTGAGGCATTATCTCTTTTATATGTTTTCCAATTATTTCATCTTTACTTAGATTTAAAAGTTCACATAAGGAGTTATTACATCCTAGTAAAATATCATCCTTACTTTTCCAAAAAATAGAGCTTTTCATATTATTTAAAAGAACGTTATCAAGTTTTGTCTGTTCTATTAACTTGCCCTCTAGTTTAATCTGCTTAAATACATTTATTATTAAAATGATTATTAGAAGTATAAAAATCGGTAACATTAAAAAAGCACTATCCACTATCTGTCTATTTCTTTGGAAAAAAGTTTCTGGTTTATTTATAATAATTGCGTCATGAGGAAGATCAAATGAAAAAATATTAAATTTTTTCATAGTATTGTAATCAAAATAATATTTTGCCATTGGAGTACTAATCTTAATTTGATGAGGAATTTCTCCATAAATAATTTGAAATACTTTTTTAGCAGCATAAAGCCCTTGCTCATAAGGAGTTATAACTAACCCTCCAATAACACCTTCTCCTAGGTGAATTTTATTAACTGCAAATACAGGAAACTTAGAAGATTTGAATAACTCTCTTAACTTGTTATAGGGTATGTATTTGCCAAACTTATCTTTGTACAAACTAGTAAATAATATGGCACTGTTTTTTGGAAGTTGATTTAGTTTAGTGCCAATAGTATTTAAATCAATCTCATTGTCATAAATAATTTTAAATTCATTTTTAAACTCTTTAGCAGTACTAAGTATCTGTTGTTTGATTTTTAAAGATGAAAAAGAATTATCACTAATAATATAAATAGTCTTTATTTGAGGAATAACTCTTTTAATAAGATCTAAATTCTCTTTTACTTTTTTGTACTCTACTACACCAGTAATATATTTTTTTGAATAATCTGGAATATGATTTTTGTCAAAGTTCTCAACACCAGTAAATACAATAGGAATATCATGAAATAAAAGATCATGATAAGATAAGGCAAATTCATAAGCATAGTTATCAGCCGCAATGATTACCTTATATTTTCTTTTAGAGAATTTTTGTTTATAGAGATTAAATAAACTATTGAAGTACTTTTTAGAATCTATTTTTTTGCTATCCATATATTCTGTAGTGAGTTCATACTCTGGATGCTTTAAGAAAACATCACTAACTCCTTGTGAGATGCCATCACTCCACTTTAGGCCTTTGTTGTATGAATGTAAAAGAAGTACCTCTTTTTGCTCATTCGCGTAGACAAGTGAACAAAAAAACAGAAATAATAAAACTAATCTCATATTTTTACTTTATATTGATTTTTTTATAATTTTAGCAATAAAGTCCCATTTTTATCCTTTCATCCATTATATAATTGTTCAATATGAAATTATCTATAAGGAAAATAAGATGGAATTTTATCTTCAATTGTTTGTTATCTTGGGAGTGTTGTTTTATGCTGCGAGAAAGGGTGGTATAGCCTTAGGTCTATTTGGTGGACTTGGTGTTGTTATTTTAGTTTTTGGTTTTGGTTTAGCACCAGGAAACCCTCCAATCAAAGTTATGCTAGTTATGTTATCTGTTATTGTTGCTGGTTCTACTCTGCAAGCGTCAGGTGGATTAGACTGTATGCTTCAAGTTGCAGAAAAGCTTTTAAGAAAACATCCAAAATATATTACAATTTTGGCACCGCTTTCTACTACTACATTAACATTCCTTTGTGGTACAGGACACGTAGTTTATACAATGTTACCAATCATTTATGATATCTCTATTAAAACAGGGATAAGACCAGAACGTCCATTGGCTGCGAGTACAGTAGCTGCTCAAATGGGTATTATCATCTCTCCTGTTTCTGTTGCTGTTGTTTCTTTAATCGCAATGCTTTCAGGTCATATTATGTTAAATGGTCAAGAAGTTGATTTAATAGGACTTCTTTCAATTACTATTCCTGGTACATTAACTGGTGTTTTAGTTATGGGTATTTGGAGTATGTATAGAGGTAAAGACCTTAAAGATGATGCAGACTTTCAAGAGCTAGTAAAAGATCCGGAGATGAAAAAATATGTTTATGGAGAAGGTAAAACTCTTCAAGGTGTTAAATTACCAACTAAACAATGGGCTTCAATGTGGATTTTCTTAGGTGCTATCGCTGTAGTAGCTATTTTGGGTGCAATACCAGAACTTAGACCACTTATCAACAACAAGCCTCTGTCTATGGTTCTTGTTATTCAAATGTTTATGCTTTTAGCAGGTGCTATTATTTATATCGTTGGTGGTGTTAAGGCTAAAGAAGTTTCAAATAATGAAGTGTTTAAATCAGGAATGGTTGCTCTTGTTGCTGTATTTGGTGTTGCATGGATGACTAAAACTATGTTTGGTGCTCATCTTGGTGAAATCAAAGAAACTCTTGGAGCTGTTTTAGAAGTATATCCATGGGCTTATGCTATTATTTTTGTACTTGTTTCAAAACTAATTAACTCTCAAGGTGCAACATTGGCTGCAATGGTTCCAATCGCTCTTACTATTGGAGTTGAACCTGGTCTTGTAGTTGCTTTTGCTGCTTCTTGTTATGGTTACTTTATTCTTCCAACTTACCCAAGTGACCTTGCAGCTATCAACTTTGATAGATCTGGAACTACTATGATTGGACGATTTGTTATCAATCACAGTTTTATTATTCCTGGTATTATAGGCGTTGGTACTTCTTTAACTGTTAGTTATGTTGTCGCAAAACTTGTAGGTATAATTTAAAACTTTACAATCAAGAAGAGAATGCTTTTGTATTCTCTTCTAAAGATTTTTTTGCCAAAACAATGCTTTTCCCATTTCTGGGTCAAGTTCATAAGACTCAAATCCAAACTTTGTATAGGCATTTTGAGCTACTTTATTACCCTCTAAAACTTCCAAAGTAATCTTACAGCAATCTCTTTGTTTTGCTACTTCTTCAACTTTTGATAACATTTGCTGGCTTATTCCAAGTCCACGAAATTCACTACTAACAATGATGTCATGTATGCTAATAAGAGGCTTACACTTAAATGTAGAGAAGTTCTCAAAACATGTTATTAGACCTGCAGGTTTATTCTCTACATAGCAAATTACACTAAAGCTGTTTGGAATTTTTGATAGCTTAGATGCAAGGTTTTCTTTTACATACTCAGTTAAAGGCTCTGCACCTCCCATTGGGTCTTGTGAATAAGCTTCTAATAGTTCAACAATAGCAACCGAGCCTTTTGCATCTACATAGTTCACTGTTTTTATTTCAATCTTCATTATGTTTCCTAGATATTATATTGAATATGTATTTTAACTAAAGAGGGGTTTGGAATGTCCCCTATAAACTAGACAATTACTAAACCAGTAAAAACCTACATTTTTGAAGACTTTAAATTATACCTTCTTTCAAACTCATTTGGTGAA
>NZ_JADGFC010000076.1 GCF_016744025.1 Sulfurimonas sp. | reverse complement strand
TACAATTAGTTATAATGTAAAATATAGTTTTCCAATTTAAAGATATTTTTATTAAACAAGGATAAATATGATACATAAAAGAAAACATGAAGATGATGTTAATGCATCTTTATTAAGAGAGAATGACCCTGTATTTGGTGCAAGTGGTTTGAGAAAATCTTCCCCTAAGTACAATATGCCAAGTTTAGAAATGTCACCAAGAAATGCTTATCAAATTGTTCATGATGAACTTATGTTAGACGGAAACTCAAGGCTCAATTTGGCAACTTTTGTGACAACATGGATAGAACCAGAAGCTGCCAAACTCATGAATGAAACGTTTGATAAAAACATGATTGATAAAGATGAGTACCCTCAAACAGCACAAATTGAAATGCGTTGTGTAAATATGCTTGCTAACTTATTTCATGGTCACACAAATTCAGACAAAGAAGCTTGTGGATGTTCTACAATTGGCTCTAGTGAGGCAGCGATGCTTTGTGGAATGGCTATGAAATGGAACTGGAGAGCTAAACGAAAAGCTTTGGGTAAAGATACAACAAAACCAAATTTTGTTGTTGGTTCTGATGTTCAAGTATGTTGGGAAAAGTTTTGTGTCTACTGGGACATAGAGATGAGAACTGTAAATATGAATCCAGACAATGGGTTTAAATTTGATCCTGCAAAAGCCATTGAGTTATGTGATGAAAACACCATGGGTGTACTTGCAATTTTAGGTACAACATATACAGGTGAGTATCAAGATGTTAAAACATTAGACCGACTTATTGACGCTTACAATAAAGAGACAGGTTATGATATCCCTATTCATGTAGATGCAGCAAGTGGTGGGTTTGTTGCTCCATTTTTAGACCCTGAGTTAGAATGGGACTTTAGATTAAAATGGGTAAATTCTATTAATGTATCTGGACATAAGTTTGGTCTTGTAGCTCCCGGTGTTGGTTGGGCTATGTGGAAAGATTGGTCATTCTTACCCCAAGAGCTGATTTTTCATGTAAATTATTTAGGTGGAGATATGCCAACATTTGCAATTAACTTTTCACGTCCTGGTAGTCAGGTTATTGCACAGTATTATAATTGTATTCGTTTAGGGTTTGAAGGATATAGAAAAATACATCAAGCCTGTTTTGATGTAACCATGTACTTAAAAGAAAGACTAGATTCATCTGGGATTGGTGAGTCGGTTATACAAGATATCAAAATGCCACTTTTAGCTTTTAAGTTAAAAGATGGAGCGTCTTATGATGTTTATCAGGTCTCGGACAAACTTCGTTACCATGGTTGGCAAGTTCCAGCTTATACACTTCCCGCAAATGCTTAAGATGTTGCAATTTTAAGAATTGTAGCAAAAGAGGGTTTTGATTATGATTTAGCAACTCTTTTGGTTGAGCATATCGCTCAAGCTATTAAAGAATTGGAAAATGAAACTAAAGGTAAAAGTACATCACCAACCCCTGCTGAATTGAAAATTTGTTAGAGAGCTTTAGTTTGATCTCTAATCTCTATTGTTAATAAAAATGCTCCAATAAAAAAACATACTCCACCAAAAAGTGTACAGTAAAGAGCCATAGTCTCATTAACTAATTCGGAATTTGCATAAACAAAACTAGCTATACTTGATACTTCAAAAAGTAGTGATCCAAAATTATTTAACCAAATAATCCACCAAGTGCTACTTCTAAAATACTCTATACTTCTATCTTTATAAATTTCTAACCATGCAAAAAATAGAACCGATAAAGTAAATAGTATTAATTATAAAAATAGAAAAAACTGCAGCTAAACTCATAATACTAGCAATTATAAAACAAGCTGAACCAATCACAAAGAACAAGGCTACAAAATATGTAAGAGTTGATTTCTTACCTTGAAAAATGGACCTTACTTCTTTTCTCATTGCTCTTGATGTTCTCAATAAAACACCATTTTCATATACATGAGTTACAAAAGGACCTATAGTTAATTTTTCAATATTCATTTAATCTCTTTATTTTTATCTCTATTATAGACTTAATTTAAAAATGAGAATAAATCGAACTAATCAGTCAACTTCTCATATGCAATTTTACGAATCCAGTCATTAAACTTAATATCGTTTTCAATGCAATAAGTTGCGAAAGTCTTTAACTCCTCTGGAGTTACCATCAACTCAACTTCTACAAGTTTTTCATTTTCTTGTGTTAGTATTTCTATAGTTTTGTATTCTTTCATGATGAACAACTTAGCTTGATATTTTTAGATTCTAATGGAGCTAGTTTACAAAAATGTTCTAAATCTTTATGTTCATCAAATGGCTTATGCGCGACTATTAGTAAGTCATCAATCATCGAGTAATCTCCTTGTTGTGCTTTTTCTATAGCTTCTTGTAAGATATGATTTTTCAAAATATATTTTGGATTTATGCTTAACATCTTTGTATGTCTGTCTTTTGTAGATATATTCTCTAATTTGAGTCTTACATCATAAGCATCTAGCCACTCACTAAGCGGTGTTTGAAATACTGCCATCTCTAAGATACTTTTTTTATCTCCATCATAAATGGATAGTGTTCTAAAAAACTTTGTATAGTCTATAGTCGCGCTCTCTAGTGAACCTAACATCCATTTAAAAAATTCTATGTCCTTTGCATCTTGGGTATAAAGTCCCATTTTTTTATACATGATACTTAGATACTCTTCTTCATAAGTATCACCAAAAGTTTTATCTAAAATCTCTAATGCTCTGTCCTGATTTACAATAGACGAAAGTGCCACTGCTAATTTATGTAAATTCCAGTGAGCAATTCCTGGTTGATTTTTAAAACTATAACGACCATCTACGTCAGTATGATTACAAATATATCCAGACTCGTAATCATCTAAAAATGCAAAAGGACCGTAATCTATAGTTCTACCATCTATTGACATATTATCAGTGTTCATAACTCCATGGTTAAAACCAACACTCTGCCATCTAGCAATAGTTACGGCTGTATTTTTAACTATCTCTTCATACATTTTTACGTACATTCCCTCGACATCTTTTAAATGAGCAAAGGATTCATCTATAACATAGTCTGCAAGTTTTTGAACTCTTGCATGCTCGCCTCTAAAGTTAAAATACTCAAATGTACCAAAGCGAACCCAAGTAGGAGAAAGACGAAGAACTATTGCGCCCTTTTCTCTTCTCTCCCTTGTAACATCAGAATCACTTCCTATAAGAGCAAGTGCTCGTGAAGTTGAGATGCCAAGACCATGCATAGCTTCGCTCATTAGGTATTCACGAATCGATGAGCGTAAAACTGCCCGGCCATCACCCATGCGAGAGTAGAGTGTAAGTCCAGAACCTTTTAGTTGTAAGTTTTGTCCATTTACCTTGCCTAGATTTATAGCACGTCCATCTCCAAGTCTATACACAAAATGTCCAAATTGATGACCAGCATAACACATAGCAAATGTGTCTGAGCCTTCCAATTTATAAGTTCCATTTAGTATATTTACTAGATTTTCATCTTTAGTTATATCCTCATCTACTCCTAAAAGTTTTGCAGCATCTTTAGATGCAGAGATAAGAAAAGGTTTTTTTAACGGTGTCGGTTCTACTTCATCAAAGAATATTGGGTCAAGTTCTCTATATGGAGTTGTGAGTTTTAATTGTGAAAGTTTCATACCTATCTTTTAACATTAGCCATATTAAAAAAACCTATATAAAAAATATCAACTTTTTTCTGTAGTACGATTTAAGAATAGCTTAGGGCATCTCTAAAAAACCTTATTTCCTCAGCGATATAGCAGATATGCGAATATAAGGCGAAACTACGCAGGAGCTACAAGTAGCTTCAAGTGGTTTCAACGAAGTAGTAGCTTATCTGCTATATCGCCCGTAGGGAGTAAAAAAGAGGCACAATCTTGCACATAATTTTTCATCGTCATAGCTATGGCTATACCTCAAAAAAAGTTATATACAATCTTATACCTCTTTTTTACTCTGAGGTTTTAAGGGTTTTTAGAGGTGCCCTTGATTAAACTGCTTATATGAATAAATCATTGCAGATGGTATATAACTACCACGAAACTACAAAACATGCTCAACATAAATATGCTCGCTCACTTGGTTACATGGATTGGTCTACTCAACCTGATCCCTTTAGAGTTTACAATGGAGTTAAAGAAATTAAACTACCTTTAGCAATGCAAAACTCAACTCCACCTTATCATCTCTTAGATGCCCAGTTGCCATCAGCTCCTCTTGTGAAAGAGTCTATATCTCAGCTCTTACAGTTTAGCATGGGAATTGCTGCTTACAAAGAATCTGGTGATAGTTCTTGGGCGGTTAGATGCAACGCTTCTAGTGGAAACCTTCATCCTACGGAGTCTTATCTTGTTCTTCCTCCTATTAGCAAAGAGCAAAATAACAAGAGTAATCTCTTTCATTACAGACCAAAAGATCATTCATTAGAGGAACTCGCAAGTTTTGAGACATCATTTTGGGATGAATTGCCTGATAATAGTTTTATTTTAGGACTATCAAGCATCTCATGGCGTGAAGCTTGGAAATATGGAGAGCGTGCATTTCGTTACACTCAGTTAGATGCAGGTCATGCTTGGCAAGCAATTGTAGTATCAGCGAAGATGCTTGGCTGGAAAGTTACAAGACTAGATAGTGTAAGTGATGAAGATATTTCTTTGCTTTTAGGACTAACTCATAAGAGTAAATTTTTTGAAGATGAAACTCCGGATATGCTTTTTGTCATTTCACCCCAAGATGTAAAATCAGAACTAAACATAGATGAAATGATAAAAGATATTCCTACAGAGTTTGAAGGTATAGCAAATAGACTAAGTTCATCAATGCAAAAGTGGGATATTATCCCGGCAATAGAAGAAGCTACCTCACAAGAACAAATTCCTCAGGCAAAAACTCAAAAAAATGAAATAATAAGAACTCCTAGTAAAGAATCTAAAGATGTAGTTCTAAACAGACGAAGTATTCATGTAATGCAAAAAGATATTTCTACTATTACAAAGGAGCAGTTTCACAATATTCTCTCTAGTGTTGCCGGTTCTCTAGATGCAAAGGAGAACTCAGCTCACTTAAGTATATTTGTACATCAAGTTGAGGATTATCAATCAGGTTTATATATTTTAGTACGAAATGCAAGAGATATAGATGAGCTAAAAAGAGAAATGGATTCTACATTTTCTTGGACTGACACAGAGTTTGAACAACTTTTCTTACTTCAAACAAAAGATCTAAGCACTAACTCTAAAGTCATAAGTTGTTCTCAAGATATAGCAAGTGATGGGGCATTTAGTCTTGGTATGCTTTGTAATTTTACAAGTCAGATAGAAAAATATGGAGCACATAGATATAAAGAACTTTACTGGGAGTGTGGAGTTATAGGTCAACAACTCTATCTTGAAGCTACTTCTATGGGACTCTCTGGAACGGGAATTGGATGTTTTTTAGATGATGATATGCATACATTACTTGGACTTACAAATAATAAGTATCAGATTTTATACCACTTTACTCTAGGACGTGGTTATGTAGACAGCCGTATTATGACTCGACCTGCCTACGAGTAAAAAGTTATGATTAAAGAGGAAGAACCTCTTTTTCATATACTTCATTTATAACCTGTGCCAGACCTGTATATATAGCAGATGCTCCACAAACAATACCCTCAAAACCAGCAATTTGCTTAATAAGTGGACTATGCAATGCATCTCCAAGAGCAAGTAAAAAAAACAATATTGTTGTTAATCCAAACACAACCTGTAAGGCTCTTGATAGTTTTAGTGTAGCTATAAACAATACTCCTGTAAATATTCCCCACATAACTAAAAATGCAACCATTGCAGAGTTATCTGGTGCAATACCAAGACCAAGTTTAGGCATTAACATTAAACTAACTAGAGTAATCCAGAAAAATCCATAAGATATAAATGCAGTAGTTGCAAAAGTATTACCTTTTTTCCACTCCATAAGTCCTGCGATTATCTGTGCTGATCCTCCATAGAAGATTCCCATCGCTAAGATCATTGTACCTAATGTAAAGAGTCCTGTATTATGCATATTTAGTAAAACTGTTGTCATACCAAAGCCCATTAAACCTAATGGTGCAGGATTTGCTGTTAAGTCTTTTTGTGTTGTGTGTGTTGTTGCTTGAATCATTGTTTCCCCTTTTGCAAAAAGTATATAGGAACAATGTTTCTCAAATGTTTCTTTTTAAATTAATCTTATAACCTACGTTATATATAGAGCAAAAGAGGTTAAAAGAGAGTTTTGTTTTTAGTTTAGAAAAGACTATTCTTAGTTTATTGGTATTAAAATCACTCTGTATATCATCTTCCCAAACATAGTTTAAAATATTCATATTTGAAAAAGTAAAATTTGGTTTTGAAGAAAATAGTTTTAGTAACAACAATTCTTTTTGCGTAAGTTTATAAATAATATTATCTTTAGATAGAGTCCTTTGTGTTTTGTTCCATATAAAATCACCATCTAAATATAGTAGGCTCTCTTTATCTTCGCGAGATTGAAGATTATTGATACATTTAAGTATTATTTTTTCAAGTTCAAAACTCTGTATTGGCTTTATTAGATATTTTGTAAGCATCAACTCAGTAGCTGCAAGTAGTTTTTCTTTATCTGAATAAGCACTTAGTATTATAAGTTGAGTCTTTTCATCAATCCCTCGTATACTCTTTGCAACCTCAAGTCCATTTATTATCGGCATATTAATATCTAGAATAATAAGGTCTGGTTTATGTTTAGCATACAAGTCTAAAGCTTCTTGACCATTACTAACCTCATAAACATTTTTAAAATAAAGTCTTAAAAATTTTGCATATTTTTCTCTAATTTTTTCATCATCTTCTGCATAAAGTATTGAGAACTGACTTTGTTTCATTATTTATCCTTAAACACTTATTGTAAATGTAACACCATCATTTTTATTTTCCAGCATAATATTACCACCCATATTTTTATGAATAATTTTTTTAGCTATATATAGGCCTAAACCATTCGCCTTTTTATCATTTTTAGTACTAAAATACAAATCAAAAACCTTAGCTATATTTTCACTTTTAATCCCATTAGCATTATCTGAGATGCTGACATGTGATTTATTGTCTTTTTTATCAATATCTATCTCAATTTTGGGATTAATAATATTTTGAGATGCGAAGGCATCTATAGAGTTTGTTATTATTGTAAGGATGACTTGTTGATAAAGTGTTATATATGCATTTATTTTTACATCTCTTAGAATATTAACTTTTATCTCTATATGTCTTAGAGAAGGGGATAGTATATTAAGACATTCTTGTATAGCCACATTAGGAGAAAAATCAACCTTATGTGTTTCTTGAACAAAAAACCTACTAAAATCATCTATGGTATTGGATAAATATTGAGTAGTTGTTTCTATATCTAAGATAGCCTTTTTAAGTTCTACTTCTCCAAGTTTATCTTGCTTTTGATCCATATACATATCAAGAGTCACTGCGTTTATCTGTGCAAGTGGTTGCCTCCATTGATGTGAAATAATACTTAGCAGTTCACCTATTGTTGCCATCTTTGACTGATGAAATATTATCTCATCCTTTTGTCTATTTTTTTCTTTTTTATTTCGTATCTTCTTTTGATAATTATCAAACCTATTTTGAATGTTTTTTGAAAAGAGTATAAAAAATATAACAAAGATAAAAGTCAATAGTATATTGGTAAGCAAGATTTTTTTTACTAACTCATTGTTTAACTCTTGCAGTTCTAATTTTCTTTTTAATATTTTAGGTTCTATATCACTTGGATGAAAGCCATATCCTATTGCCCACTTCCATGTATCAAAGCCTTTGATATAAGATATTTTTTCACTTTGATTGTGGTGAGTTCCAAATAAACCTATATAAGATAGATAGCCCTCTTTTTCTTTTGCAATCTTAATAATCTCTTTTGTTATCATAAAACCAGTTTCATCTTTTAAGTTTATTTGATTTTTTTCAATAAAGCTTTTTTCTATATTTATCAAAAAATTTCCCTCATAATCTATGATAAATATATAACCATCTTTATCATATTTCATGGATTCAATTTTTTTAAGTATATCTTCTTTAGTTATTAGATGTTTAAGATTTTCATACTCATAACTAATCATGGCATGAACTTTTAGGACTTCTTTTTTTATTATCTCTTTTTGTAAATTTATATAATTATTTTTTAGATATTTTATCTCTTTAAGAAGCTGTTTATTGTTGTATTGAATCATTAATGTAGTTGTAGTTATTGAAAAAAAAACTAGCATCAGTAGGGGAACTAATTTGATTATATTTAATAATTTTTTTTCATTTTGTCTTTGCATGGGAGTATTATACTGACAAATATATAAAAGTTGAAATAGAAAAAAAGCCTATTCTAATCGTGAACTTTCCAATAGTATCCGTATCTATCCATATGGTATTCTTGATTTTGTTTTTTAATTATCTTAGGTTCATTGCCAACAAATATTAAAGATGTTCCAAATATGAAAACATCTATTAATATTACAATTAATATGATTCTCATGAAAATAACTCTCTTTTTTATAAGATAGTATCAACACCCTATATGATATAGAGTGTTGATACTATAATTACTTTATTTTCTCTATAATAGAATCTACAGAGAAACCAAATTTTTCAAATAACTGACCTGCAGGAGCAGATGCACCAAAACTATCCATGCTAATAACTGTATCAGCAAATCTGTACCACTCTAAACCACGAGCAGCTTCGATAGCTACTGTTTTAGTTCCTTCTCTAATGATAGAAGAAATATAAGCAGAATCTTGCTCTAGTAAAAGATCATAACAAGGAACAGATACAACATTAACAGGAACATCCATGCCATTTAGTGTCTCTTTAACTTTTAGAGCTAGTTCAACTTCACTTCCAGATGCCATAAGAGTAATAACAGCATTTTCATCAGTAGCTAATAGATAACCACCTTTTGAAATCTCTCCAGCAGCAGGTGTTGGAAGAACTGTTAAGTTTTGACGAGAACATACAAATGCAGATGGAGATTTACTCATCTCTAGAGCTACTTTCCATGCTACAATATTTTCAGCACCATCAGCTGGTCTCCAAACATAGAAGTTTGGAAGTGAACGGAACTGTGAAAGGTGCTCAATTGGTTGATGAGTTGGACCATCTTCACCAACACCGATACTATCGTGAGTCCAGATAAAGAACTGCTGGATACCAGTAAGTGCAGCGATACGAGCAGCAGGTTTTAGGTAGTCTGAAAATACAAAGAATGTAGCTGAAAAAGGCATAAGTGGACCATAAAGTGCCATCGCATTTACAATAGAACTCATAGCATGTTCACGAATACCAAAGTAGATATTTCTACCTTTTGGATAAACACCCATGCCGTTTAAGTTTGTTTTGTTTGACGGGCTAAGGTCAGCAGAACCACCTAAGAAACTCGGAATACCTTTAGCAATAGCATTCATAATTTTTCCATTAGTACCACGAGTAGCCTCAGCTTTTTCAAATGCTGGATATTCAATACGAGAAAAATCAGGATTTTGAAGTGCTGCTAGAGCTTCATTTTGCTCCATTAAAGGAAGTGTCTTTTGAGAGTGAACCCACTCACGCTCTACTAAGTCACCCTCTTCGATAGCACATCTAAATCTAAGCATAACATCTTCATCAACAAAGAATTTTTTCTTTGGATCAAAGCCTGCGTCTGTTTTAGCTTGAGCAATAACATCGTCTCCAAGAGGAGCACCATGAGCATGGTGAGAACCTTCTAACTCTCCAGCACCTTTTGCAATAACAGTGTTAGCAATGATAATAGTTGGTTTAGTATTTGATTTTGCAGTAGTTATAGAAGAATCTATCTCATCAAAATTGTGACCATCACACTCTAAAACATCCCAACCTTGAGACTCAAATCTACCACGAATATCTTCTGATATACTTAAATCAGTTGAGCCCTCAATAGTAATACGATTTGAATCATAAATAAGAATAAGATTGTCAAGTTTATTATGTCCCGCAATAGAACAAGCTTCATAAGAGATTCCCTCTTCTAAATCGCCATCACCACATAAACAGTAAACATTATGATCAATCAATTGCGCTGTCTCTGAGTTTACCTGAGAGCCAACAAATTTTGAAGCCATTGAAAAACCAACAGCATTTGCAATACCTTGACCTAAAGGACCAGTAGTAATCTCAATACCTGCTGTGTGACCATACTCTGGATGACCAGGAGTTTTAGAATCAAGTTGACGGAAGTTTTTTAAATCTTGTACTTCTAAACCATATCCCCAAAGATAATAAAGAGAGTAAATAAGACCTGTTGCATGACCACCAGAGAAAACTAATCTGTCACGGTTTAACCAATCTGGATTTTTAGGATTGTGATTCATATGCTCACTTAATACTACAGCGATATCTGCAAGACCCATTGGTGCACCTGGATGACCTGAATTTGCCGCTTGAACCATATCTGCTGCTAAAAATCTTATTGAATTTGCCATTTTTTGACGCATTACATTACTCATAATTGAATTGCCTTGTTTTAGTTTTTATGTCTGTTTATATATTTTGTTAGTAGTGGAGACAACTCATCACGCAAGTTATCATCAAAACCGTTCAACTCATTGCTAAGTTCATCTGCTAATGTATTGGCTTCACTCATCGCAGCTTCAAGGCCTAAAATAGTAACGAAGCTATTTTTATCTTCGTCATTATTTGTCAACTTTCCTGCTTCTTCAGAGCTTTGTGTAACATCTAAAATATCATCTTGGATTTGAAAAAGAAGTCCAAGTTTGATTCCAAAGTCATAAAGCTTTTCACCTAACTCTTCGCGCCCAACTATAATAGCTCCCATTTTAAGAGATGCTGCTATAAGTTTTGCTGTTTTGTTTGTGTGTAAAATTTTAATGTCTGTAACATTGAGTGGTTTATTTTCAAAATAACAATCAATTGCTTGACCTAAAACCATTCCGTTTAATCCACCATTTTTTGCCAACTCTTGAATTAGTTTAACTCTTGTATAGTCTGAAAAAGGTGCTTGGCTTAAAACTTCAAAAGAGTAAGTATTAAGAGCATCTCCTACAAGTATTGCTGTCACTTCATCATAAAGTACATGTAATGTCGGTTCTCCTCTACGAAGAGGTGAGTCATCCATTGCAGGTAAGTCATCATGAACTAGAGAGTAAGTATGTAGTAGTTCAACTGCGTAAGCTGCATGTCTAGCACCATCTAACATAAGAGAGTTATATGCACCGACAACACCAAGAAGAAGAGCAGGTCTAAATCTTTTTCCACCAGCGATTAGCATCTGTTGTATAGCTTTTTCGTAGCTAGGGTGTATACTCTTTGATGTTGGTAAATTCTCTAATAAGAAAGCTTCAAAATTTTGCATATGAAAGTATATATTTTCTCTAGTTAAATGACTATTAATTTCTATGGTGTTTTACACTAAATCATACAATTATTTTTAATATTACAGTTAAAAGCTTTGCATCTTCAATAACTTAGAAAAGTTATTCTGAATCAGCCAGATTTTCAGTATTAACTTTACCCTTTATATTTACAAAAAATTGAAAGCCTCTTCTTTGAAAAAGTAAAGAAGCAAAGTATTTAAAATCACTGATATGTTCTCTTATATCAGCTATGTTATCTATTTTATTACCATTTACCTGAATTAGTTGATCCCCAATTTTAAGTCCATAACCATCAAACTCATTAGATACTTTTATGATTGTAAGATTTGGACTAAAGTAAATTCCTTTTTCTTCTAAAAAAGTATCACTTAAATATCCGCCGCCATATCTCTTTTTAGTCTTGACTTTAATATTAAAATATTTTGAATCTCTTTTTATCTTAATCTTATGAATAGTTCCAATTTTAGAAAACAGTATTTTTCTCATAAAAGTCGCACTGTCTTTGACTTTTTTCCCATTTAAAGAAACGACACAATCACCTTTTACAAATGGGTTTTCTATGATAAAAGGGTTTACTCTTTTAATAATAACTAGCTTATTTTTATCTTCTACCCTTATTCCAATATCACTATAATCACTTGATTTATTACTTAAAAATCTTTCTATATATTTTTTCTCAATTATCCCCTTAGAGGTTACAATTCCCTCTAGAGCACAACAGCTATTTGTAAGAAGAGATGGAGCAAGTACTTTTTCACTAAATGTAGCAAAACTATTAAGACCAATTTGTCTCTTTATAATCTTGCCTTCAATAGCTCTTTTTTTATTTACAGATGC
>NZ_JADGFC010000075.1 GCF_016744025.1 Sulfurimonas sp. | reverse complement strand
TTTCACCAAATGAGTTTGAAAGAAGGTATAATTTAAAGTCTTCAAAAATGTAGGTTTTTACTGGTTTAGTAATTGTCTAGTTTATAGGGGACATTCCAGATAGATTTTTTCCAAAACCTGCTACAACAAAAGATCTTTTTTCTGCTCTTGATACTCTATTTCACACTAAAGAAAGTATAGATCTTTCATCAACTCAAAATGAAGAACAGGAAATGACTTTTGATAAAAATATACTTCTTGTTGAAGATAATTTTACAAATCAATTAGTAGCGAATGGAATGTTAGAAGATTTTGGACTTGAAGCAGATATTGCAAATAATGGACTTGAAGCCTTAGATATTTTAAATAATTCTAAGAAAAAATATGATCTTATTTTTATGGACTGTCAGATGCCAGAACTTGATGGTTATGATGCAACTAAAGCGATAAGAGCTAAAGAAGCAGGCTATATCTATATGGAAATACCAATAGTCGCTATGACGGCAAATGCAATGCATGGAGATAGAGAAAAGTGTTTAGCAGCTGGAATGAGTGACTACCTTGCTAAACCATTAGATAGAGAATTTCTTAAAAAGGCACTAAGTAAGTGGCTTAAACAAGAGTCTATGGATGAGGAACTTTAACCTTAGAGTTAAGACTCCATCCAATGATTACCATTAGAGCAATAACTACAATTGCTGGTAAAATTTCATAAGCATGAGTAAGATAAACCAACCAAAGTAAGATAGCTCCAAGTGGAGTAGGGACTCCTGTAAAGTACTTATCCACTTCTCCTGCATCTGTATGAATGTTAAAGTGAATTAGTCTTCTTAGGCCTGAAATAACATAGTAGATGCTAACAATAGCCGCAAGTATCATTAAACTTACAGAAAGAGATGTTGCATAAACTGCTTGAAATATTAAAAATACAGGGACTAATACAAAACTTAAAAAGTCTGCAAAACTATCTAGTTGAACACCAAACTCATTTGATAAGTTGTATTTTCTGGCAATCTTACCGTCAAATATATCAAAAGCGCCACCAATCCATGCAAGAAAAATTGCTAAAATAAAATTGTTTTGAGTGATGAAGTAAGTCGCAAGAAGACCAGCTGTAATGTTTACAAAAGTAAAAAGGTTTGCTAGATTAAAGTGAGAAGTTGCTTGGTATAAAAATTTCATATATTACCTTGAGTAAAGTTTTGATGTAATTATATCTCTTATCATGCGATTAATCAATTTATTATCTTAGTTAATATAGTAGAATGTCAAATAAATGTTTATTTAATAATGATAACTTTTATCATTGTTAAGAGATCTTTAAGTTGATATTTATTATCATTTCTAAAATTGTTTAATAAGACTGATTTAAGAAGAAGTTTTAAACACTATTAATAATGATATTATTAGCATTATAAAAAATATAAAAAGAATTGAAATATGAAAACATTAATAGACTGTCAAAATTGCCAATTAAAAGATTGTCAAAAAAACTGCAAATTAAAAGTTATAAAGTTACATGCTCCAACTGATTTAAAACAGAGACTAATCTCTTTTGGAATAATGAAAGGCTCTATAATAGAAATCCTTGAACATTCTCCAGCAAAGAGTACTATGGAAATCAAGGTTGGCAAGATGCGAATCGCACTTCGAGCAAAAGAAGCTGCACTAATAGAGGTTGAAAAAATATGAAGAAAGTAGATGAAAAAGCTTGTCCTATAATAGCTAAACATATAAAAGTAGCTCTTGTTGGACAACCTAATGTAGGCAAGAGTATGCTTATCAATTCTGTGTCAAATGCACATCTCCATGTAGGAAATTTTTCTGGTGTTACTGTTGATAAAACAGAGGTTCTTTTTGACTATAAAGAGTACCATTTTACAGTTGTAGATCTTCCTGGAACTTACGCTTTTACAGATTACACAATAGAAGAAAGAGTAACTCATAACTATCTTTGCGATGATGATTATGATTTAATTATCAATGTAGTAGATTCTACAAACTTAGAAAAAAACCTTCAACTTACTTCTGAGTTAATGAGCATGAGTAAAGATATTGTAATTGCTTTAAATATGAGTGATGAGGCGGATAAAGAGGGTATAGAAGTTAATGCTTCTTATATGTCTGAACTTCTTGGAATCCCTTGTGTGAAAGTTTCAGCAGTTACAAAAGTTGGGATAGAAGAACTCTTAGATGCAGTGATATCAGTACAAGAAATAGATGCACAAGAACCAAAGTTAATTTTTAGTGAGCCAGTTGAAGAAGAGATAGCTCAAATAGTGTGGTATCTAGATAAACATAGATATGAAGCAAAAAATTCACATAGAAACATCGCGATAAATCTTTTAAAAAACAATAAAAGAACGTATGAGAAAATTCATAATAACCCTGTTTGGACAGAGCTTCAGCCTATTTTAGTAGAGGCATTAAAACATGTGGAACTACATCATGACAGTGATGATATAAAAGAGTCTTTTGCTGAAGAGTATGCATCTTATAATAGAGGTATAATCGCTGAAGTTGTAAAACAAGAGGTTTCTAAAGAAGAAATAACTATGACTCAAAAGATAGATAATATCTTGATTCATCCATTCTTTGGAATCCCAATATTTTTATTTTTTATGTGGGGACTTTTTCAATTAACATTTGAAATTGGTTCAATTCCAATGGACTGGATAGATGCATTTTTTGGCTGGTTTGGTGATACTGTAGGCGCTACGATACCAAATGATGATGTTCGCTCTCTTGTTGTTGATGGTATTATTGCAGGTGTTGGGGCGGTTATTCTCTTTGTTCCAAATATTATCATACTTTTTATAGGTATAGCACTACTTGAGAGTACAGGTTATATGTCTAGAGTTGCTTTCTTACTTGATGGTTTTTTTCATAAGTTTGGAATGCATGGACAGTCATTTATCCCACTTGTTTCAGGTTTTGGTTGTTCTATTCCTGCTTACATGAGTGCAAGAATCCTAAAAAATGACCGTGATAGACTACTGACTCTATTTATCATCGGTTTTATGAGTTGTGGAGCTAGACTTCCTGTTTATGTACTTTTTGCAGGTGCATTTTTCTCTCCTGAAATGGCTGGTAATGTACTTTTTGCTATTTATATTGGTGGAGCAATAATCGGTCTTATAGCAGCAAAAATTTTAAAACTAACTGCATTTAAAGGAGCCGATGAGCCATTTGTTATGGAGATGCCAAAGTATAGACTTCCCTCAGTTAAACTTATTTGGCACACAGTTTTAACAAAAACAATGATGTACCTAAAAAAAGCTGGTACTTTTATTGCCGCTGCATCTATTCTGATTTGGTTTTTAAGTAACTATCCTCATAACTTAGTTTTAGAAGAAGAGTATGCTACAAAAATTGAGATGGCTGCATCCGAAGATGAAAAAAATGCTCTCTCAAATAAGTTTGCTGAGGCTTATTTAGAACAAAGTTACTTAGGAACTATAGGAAAATTCTCAGAGCCTGTTTTTGCACCTCTTGGTTTTGACTGGAAGATGAGCGTTGCACTTCAAACGGGTTTAGCGGCTAAGGAAGTAGTTGTATCTACTCTTGGTGTACTTTACTCCTTAGGTGAAGATGTTGATGAAGAGAATGATTCTCTCATTACAGCAATTAGTAAAAATATATCTTTTGCATCTGCTGTAGCATTTATAGTGGTTATTATGATTTATCTACCTTGTCTTGCTGCATCTATTGTCTTTACTCGTGAAGCAGGTGGTATAAAGTACTTCTTTTACCTCTTCGCCTTTACATCGATAATAGCTTATGCCCTATCATTTATCGCTTACAATATAGCTTTGGTGCTAACTTAACCAGCTATTAGTATATCTTGGTTAGAATTTTGTCATGAAAAAAATATTAATGATTGAAGATGACTTAGAACTTGCAGAGATACTTACTGAGTATCTTGAGCAGTTTGAGTTTGAGGTTATTACAGAAGATGACCCTTTTAAAGCAGTAAGCATATTAAAGTTAGAAAATTTTGATTTAGTTATTTTAGACTTAACACTTCCTGGTATGGACGGATTAGAAGTTTGTGAAGCTATTAGAGAGAGACAAGATATACCTATCATCATATCTTCAGCAAGAAGTGATGTTACAGATAAGATTAAAGCACTTGAACTTGGTGCTGATGATTATTTACCAAAACCTTATGATCCAAGAGAACTAGAAGCTAGAATTCACTCTGTTCTTAGAAGATATGCAGCAAAATCAGAAGCAAAAGAAGAATCAAAAAGTGATTTTAAATGCGACACATCATCTATGATGATTACGTATAAGAGTAGAAACATTGATTTGACAAATGCAGAATTTGGAATACTTGCATACATGATTGCAAAACAAGGTCTTGTAGTATCACGTGAAGATTTAATTCATAATGTAAATGCTATAAATGAAGACTCTTCAAATAAGAGTATAGATGTTATGGTTGGAAGAATTAGAAACAAATTAGGTGATAAAACTCTTATTGAATCCGTTCGCGGTGTTGGGTATAAACTACTTAAATAGCTTTGTTAAGCTTTACTAAGAGAAATTCGCAAAGAAATTACTTTCTCTGCTAAGGAGATAAATATTGCGTAAAAATGCCTTTTTTATAACTGTACTTTTTGCATTAGGGGTAACCCTAATAAGCGTTAGTGCAGTGTTTTTAGAGTTTAACAAACTAAATAAACATCAATACATAGAACATATATTTTCAAAACACGAAACAATCACTCAAATATATCGTGAACATCTTCAGAAAAAAACTTCTCAGATAATGCTCGAAGCAAACTTGGCAGTCTATAAATTTCTCATTAAAGAAGATAAAGACGAAAGAAGAGCAATTTTAAAAAATGCAAAACTTTTAAAAGGTAAAAACTTTAAAAGAGTTGATGAAGCAATTATGCTTAATAATAAAGGTTTTTATACTCAAAGAGTTGTTCGTGACCTTAGAATATCTATGATTGAACTACATAAAATTATTTATTTTTATATTGAATCACCAATTGGGACTGTGCTTATTCAAGATGAAGAATTAAAACCATATACATACTACTTTGTTGCATATTCGTACCTAACAATTATTTTAATAATTAGTATTTCATTTATATTAATTTTACAAAGACTTAGACCTCTAATTCGTTTAAGAAAAAAGATTGCACTTTTTGGAAATGGAGATATGAATGTATCATTTAAAACATCTGGATATGATGAAATTGCACTTGTATCAAATGAACTTGAATCAACAAGAGAGAAAATAAATTCACTTTTAGAGTCTAGAACACTCTTTTTAAGAAATATCATGCATGAGTTAAAAACTCCTATTGCTAAAGGAACTATCGCTACTCAGATGCTTCCTACTTTAAAACAAAGAGATAGATTTTGCTCTATATTTGGTAGATTAGAATCTTTAGTAGAAGAGTTCGCTCTTATAGAAGAGGTTACGAGTATAAATGATAAGAGTAATTTTAAAGAGTATAGACTAATTGACATTATCGATGGTGCAATGGATATGGCCATGGTGGAGAGAAGTAGTGTAACTATAGATGTAGATGCTAGTGTAAAATTGATGGCTAATTATAGGCTATATACTACTGCTATTAAAAATATGATTGATAATGGGATTAAATACTCTCCAGATGCTCATGTAAAGATTTTAATAATGAATGATGAGTTATGTTTTGAAAGCAAAGGTGATTGTTTAGCTAACCCTTTACAATACTATATAGAGCCTTTTACAAAAGAGAATCCATCAAAAAATAGTTTTGGTTTAGGTCTTTATCTTGTTGACTCTATACTTAAAGTACATGAAGAAATCTTAGCCCATGAGTATGATAATGGTGTCAATCGTTTTATTTTTGCATAAGTATTTGTCAGTAAACTGATATGATGAATAAGATAGATAAAAATATTAGAGTAATTCTTGCTGTTTTTTTTGCATTTTCATTTTTTACTTTCGGTTGGCTTAGTCACAGTGCCTATAAACCAGGTAATAGAATAGAAAAACCATCTATTTTGGATGAGATAAAAAAGATAAAGATTCTTAATGTTGTTTTATTAAATGCACCTTCTACTTACTATATAGGGACAGATGGGGCACAAGGTTTTGAGTATGATTTGCTTTATGCTTATGCTCAGCATCTTGGTGCTACTTTAAATATAACTACTGCAAACACAATTAAAGAAGCAATAGAATTTTCTAAATTACCCCAAATCCACATCACCTCTGCATCTTTGGCTAAGACAAAAGCTAGGGAAAAAATCTTTAACTTTGGACCATCCTATTTTGAAGTTCAAGAACAAGTTATATGTAATCGTGGGATGCTTGGATCTGGAAAATTCCCAAGAGATACAGATAGTTTAGCGGGACTCAAAATTAGTATAGGTGAGGGTACTAGTTATAGAGATACAATAATATCTCTTCAAAAAGAGGGTTATGATATAAATGCAACTTTTGATGCAGAATCTTCAACAGAAGAACTTTTAGCACAAGTTGCATCTCATGAGATAGATTGTACTATTGCAGATTCCAATATCTATGCACTTAACCAAAGATATTTTCCTCGTATTGCATCCGCATTTGTTATAAGCGAGAGAGAACAGTTAGCATGGGTTTTAGCAGAAGGTTCAAGCGAATTAGAATCAGATATGTACTCTTGGTTTAATAGTTATAACCAGAGTGGCAAACTAGCTCAACTTAAAGATCACTACTACAGTTATGTTCTATTTTTTGATTATTACAATAATAAAATGTTCTATAAACGCGTAAAATCAAGACTTCCTAAATATAAAAAATATTTTGATAAATATGGTACTCAGTATGGTATACCATGGTCTCTCTTAGCTGCTCAGTCATATCAGGAATCTCACTGGAATCCAAAGGCAAAAAGCTTTACAGGAGTTAGAGGTTTAATGATGCTTACTCGAAGAACTGCAAAACTTCTTGGTGTAAAAAATCGTCTAAGCCCTTCACAAAGTATTAAAGGTGGAACTAGACACTTAAATCAGATGATAAAAAACGTTCCTAAGGAAGTTCAAGGAGAAGATCGCCTTAAATTTGCATTAGCAGCTTATAATGTAGGAATGGGACATATTAAAGATGCTCAGACCTTAAGTAAAAGAATGGGTTTAAATCAGAATTATTGGAATGATCTCAAAAGAGCTTTACCTCTTCTTTCTCAAAAAAGATATTATCAAACACTTAAACATGGATATGCAAGGGGAAGTGAGCCTGTTAGATATGTTGATTCAATTTATGATTATAGAGATATTTTAGAAAATATTGATGAAGAAGATAATGAAGTAAAAGTTATAAAAGAGACTAAAACTACAAAAAAGTAGTTTAAGTCTCTAAATATAGATTAAAGAGATTGAGAATCTTCACCCTCTTTACCAGTAGAAAGAGCAGTTAAAAAACTTTCCATATCATATTTTACTCTGTATTCAGGAGTCATAATATGAATAAGTACATCACCTAAATCAACAACAATCCAGTCTCCACTTTCATCAACATTGTTAAATGTTTCACCTGGCTTTAAATCATCTTTAAGGTGGTTAAGTAAAGCGCTTGTATGTTTACTACCAAGTGATGAAGCTATAATTGCGTACTCTACGAAGTAATTCTTTTGTCTTAGGTCAAAAACCTCTATTGCTTCAGCTTTGTTCTTGTCTAAAGAATTAGTAATCTTGTCTATTCTTGTTTGCATTTTTTTTCCTTATTATTATTGTTAATTAAATCTCATAAACTATGAATAAATCCATACTTTACTCAGTCACTAAAGCTACACCTTAGGGTGAGAAAGAAGTTTTAAAACTTCTTATAAAACTTTTCTATTTCAACTGCACATTTCTGTGGTAATTTTGTTCTATCTATTATATGTCTCAAAGTAGTTGAAGATATATCTACATCTACATTCAGCCTCATAAAGTTCTTCGGTATCTCTACTGATTCTCTCGTAGCAACTACAAAAGTTACTAACTCTTGAAGTTCATGGTAATTTTCCCACTTATGAAGAGTTGCAAGATTATCAGCCCCTATAGTTAGATATATCTTTTTATATTTTTTCAAAAGATACTTCACACTTTCTATTGTAGGCACTTTCATGGCTTGAGATACTTCATAGTCAGATATCTCAACATTATCATAATCGTAAAAAATCTCTTTTAACCACTTAAGTCTTAACTCAGAAGGTGCGAAAGATTGCGATTTAAACGGATTTAAAAATGTTGGCATGACGATGATTTTGTCAATCTCTTTTATATCTAGTAAAGCCTTGACAATTGCCTCATGAGCGATGTGTGGTGGATCAAAAGATCCCCCAAATAGTGCAATAGTTTCCATATGGTTCCCAAATTTAAAGCGAATTATAGCTTATTTTAGATAAAATAATACAATTTATTTAATTTTAGGAAATATAATGGCACTTAAGATAGCAATTAATGGATTTGGTAGAATTGGTCGTTGTGTAGCTCGTATAGCTGCTACAAGAAGTGATGTAGAAATTGTAGCTATAAATGATATGGCAACAATGGATATGATGCTTTATTTACTGAAGAATGACTCAGTTCACGGAACGTTTCAAAGTGAAATAGCTGAATTTGATGAAAACAATATCAGCATAGATGGAAAAAAGGTTAGAATATTTCATGACCGTGATCCAAAAAATCTAGCATTCGCAGATTATGGTGCAGATATGGTTTTAGAGTGTACTGGTGTATTTTTAACTCAAGAATCAGCTCAAGTACATCTTGATAATAGTGTAGAAAAAGTTCTTTTCTCTGCTCCTGCAAAAGATAAAGAGACTCCTACCTTTGTTTTAGGTGTTAATGAAGAGCTATATGATGGTCAAAAAATGGTTTCTAATGCTTCATGTACTACAAACTGTCTTGGTCCTGTTGCAAAAGTTTTAGATGACGCTTTTGGAATTGAGAAAGGTTTAATGACAACTATTCACTCATATACAAATGATCAAAATATTTTAGATGTAAAGCATTTAAAAGATAAGCGTCGTGCTCGTGCAGGTGCTATAAATATGATCCCAACTACAACTGGTGCAGCTAAGGCAATTGGCCTTGTAATGCCTCAACTTGTTGGTAAGCTTCATGGACAAAGTGTTCGTGTACCTACACCAAATGTTTCTATGGTTGACTTAAATGTTGTAGTGAAGAAGCAAACATCTATCGAAGAAGTAACTGCAGTTCTTAATCAAATGGCAGATACTAAATTACAAGGTATCTTACTAATGGACAAAGAGATGAGAGTTTCTCAAGACTTCGTAGGATGCCCATACAGTTCAATCGTTGCAGAAGACTTAACTCAGGTAATTAGTGGAGATATGGTTAAAGTAATGGCGTGGTATGACAATGAGTGGGGTTATTCAATGAGATTACTTGATATGGCTCTTCATATTAGTAAATAGGACATACACGTGGAACTGTTAAATATAAAAAAACTAGATTTAGCTGGCAAAAAAGTTTTCATTAGATGTGACTTTAATGTACCTATGGATGAGTTTGGAAATATTGCTGATGATAGAAGAATACGTTCTGCAATCGCGACTATGAACTACTGTTTAGATCAAGATTGTGCAATTATTCTAGGATCACACTTTGGTCGTCCAAAGGGTGAAGTAGATGAGAAATACTCTTTAGTTCCAATAGCTAGAAGAATTCAGCACCTACTAAAAAGAGATGTTGCAATGGCTAAAGATGTTGTTGGAAAAGATGCAATGTCTAAATCTTCAGCGCTTAAATCCGGGGAAGTTTTACTTTTAGAAAATCTTCGTTTTGAAGCTGGTGAGACAAAAAATGATGTTGAGTTTTCAAAAAAACTTGCTTCAATGGCAGATATTTATATCAATGATGCTTTTGGTGTAAGTCATCGCGCTCACTCTTCGGTTGAAGGGATAGCTCACTTGTTTGATACTGAGCATAAAGCAGCTGGTTTTTTACTAGAAAAAGAGATACGTTTCTTTGGTAAACTTATCAATAACCCTGTTCGTCCATTTGCTGCTATTGTTGGTGGCTCAAAAGTCTCAGGTAAACTAGAAGCACTTATAAACTTACTACCAAAAGTAGATAAAGTTTTTATCGGTGGCGGTATGGCATTTACATTTTTAAAGCAGATGGGTTATAACATTGGAGCTTCTCTAGTAGAAGATGACCTTTTAGATGACGCACAACATGTTATGGATGAAGCAAAAAAACTCGGTGTTAAGTTCTACCTACCAGTAGATGTTATAGCAGCTGAGAAATTTGCAGAAAATTCAGCAAGTAAGATAGTTACATCACAAGAGATTCCAGATAACTGGATGGGACTAGATATAGGACCTGCATCTGTTAGACTATATCGTGAAGGTCTCAATGATGTTCAAACTATTCTTTGGAATGGCCCAATGGGTGTTTATGAAATGGATAAATTTGCAAGAGGTTCTAGTAAAATAGCTCACTTTGTTGCAGATAGTTATGCTACTACAGTAGTTGGTGGTGGAGATACAGCTGACCTTGTTCAACGCGTTGGTGTTGATGATGAGATGAGTTTTATCTCTACTGGTGGTGGAGCTTCTTTAGAACTTTTAGAAGGCAAAATCCTTCCTGGTGTTGCTCAATTAATTATTGAAGAAGAGGCATAAATTATGATTATAGCTGCAAATTTAAAAACAAATCTAACTCGAAAACAGACAAAAGAGTATGTGGAGAATATAGAGAGTTTTTTAATTGAAAATAATAATTCTCAAGAAGTTTTAGTTTTCCCAACGGCATCTTCGCTTAACGAACATTCTGGAAAAGTGACTATCGGTGTTCAAAATGCATATGCAACTCAAAATGGAGCATTTACCGGTGAGTTAGGTACAGATCATTTAGATGAGTTTGCTATTAAGACTATTCTAATTGGACATAGTGAGCGTCGCCATGTATTAGGTGAATCACAAGAAGAACTAGTTAAAAAGTTCAACTTTTATAAAGAGCTTGGTTTTAAAATAGTTTACTGTATTGGTGAGCCTTTAGAAGTTAGAGAAGCTGGTAATGATACGATGATGGAATATATTTCAGCTCAATACGAAGGTATAGATGCAGAGTATGATAATCTAATAATCGCTTACGAGCCAGTTTGGGCAATTGGGACAGGTTTAACTCCAACATTGGAAGATATTGAAGCTATTCATAAAGATTTAAAGAAAAAATCTCCTGCACCACTTTTATATGGTGGTAGTGTGAAAGTTACAAATGCAGCTGATGTTTTAGCACTCAAAAGTGTTGATGGTGTATTAGTTGGAAGTGCATCATTATATGTAGAACATTTTTGCGCAATGTGTGAATATGCACAAAATATTGAAAATAAAAATTAAGGAAGAAATGTATGATAATGAAAGGTAAAAGAGGTCTAATCGTAGGTCTTGCTAATAATAAATCAATAGCGTATGGAATTGCGAAAGCTTGTTCTGAGCAAGGTGCTGAAATGGGATATACATTTGTAAATGATGCACTTAAGAAAAGAGTTGTTCCTATCGCTACTGAACTTGAATTCACAGAAGAACAAAAAGAAGAAAATAGACAATTAAAAAAAGATGGAAAAGAAGAAAAAGTTTGTGATAAAGTTTATGAACTAGACGTATCAAATGAAGAACATATGGCAGGAATTGCTGAGTTAATAGAGAAAGACTTTGGTAAGATTGACTTTTTAGTTCATTCTGTTGCATTTGCACCAAAAGAAGCTTTAAGTGAACCTTTTATAAAAACTACAAAATCAGCTTTTCAAATCGCTATGGATATTTCAGTATATTCACTTATTGATTTAACAAACCGTTTAGAATCAGTTTTAACTGATGACGCTTCTATTTTAACTCTTTCATACCTTGGTGGACCAAAATACATTGTAAATTACAATGTAATGGGTGTTGCAAAAGCTGCACTAGAATCAACTGTAAGATATATGGCTGTAGATCTTGGTAAAAAAGGTCAAAGAGTAAATGCCATATCTGCAGGACCGATTAGAACTTTAGCTGCTGCAGGTATTGGTGATTTCAAACAAATTCTTAACTGGAATGAAATCAATTCACCACTAAAGAAAAATGTTACAACTGAGCAAGTTGGTAACTCTGCAATGTACCTTTTAAGTGACTTATCATCTGCTGTTACAGGAGAAATTCACTATGTTGACAGTGGATACAATGTTATGGGTATGGCTGCTGCTGAGACAAGTCCAGAAGGCAAAACTGTTCTTTCCTGGGATATGAGAGACTAATATACAAACTCTACTAAGTTAACAAGAATTACTACTCTTGTTAACTGATTAAATCAATCATTTTTTTATCGATTGTAAAGTCTAAAGTTTCGTTTAAATCACCAGTTCCCGAGCTTAAAATAAGTAAATCAAGTCCACCAAGTTC
>NZ_JADGFC010000213.1 GCF_016744025.1 Sulfurimonas sp. | reverse complement strand
CAGTATACCTTGGTTGCTTCTAGCCGCTCAGTCATACCAAGAATCTCATTGGAATCCAAAAGCAAAGAGTTATACTGGTGTTAGAGGGATGATGATGCTAACTCAAGCAACAGCGAAGCAAGTTGGTGTAAAAAATAGACTTAATGCAAAAGAAAGCATTGAAGGTGGGGCGAAGTATCTCTCTCGAATTGAGAAGAGATTGCCACCTGAAATAAAGGGTAAAAATCGTTGGGCATTTACTCTCGCTGCGTATAACGTTGGGATGGGACATATTCACGATGCTCAAATATTAGCTAGAAAATTAAATAAAGATCCATACTTATGGACAGACATGAAAAAAGTATTGCCTTTGTTATCTCAGAAAAAATACTATAAGAGTTTGAAAAATGGTTATGCAAGAGGAAATGAGCCAGTAAAGTATGTAGAATCTATACTTTACTACTTAGATATTATAAGTAAAAAAACTAAAGGCACAAAACTATAAAGAGTTTTGTGCTTTTACAATAAGGTCGTTTATAGCTTTTTCATAAAGCTCTGCTGTCTCTTTTGAAGTCGATTCAAAACGAGTAACAAGCACTGGAGTTGTGTTACTCGCACGAACAAGTCCCCAACCATTTTCAAAGTTTATACGAACACCATCTACATCGATGATATCTCTTATAGTTGGAAAAGATGCAGGAGGATTTTGAAGTAAAACTTTTACTGCATCTATGATTTTAAACTTCTCATCTTCTGTAGTTTTTACTTTTATCTCTTCCGTTGAGAAAACCTTAGGAAGTTTTGCAAGTTCTTCGTCAAGGTCGATTTTATCGTGTAAAAGCTCTAACATTCTAAGAGTTGCATAGATAGCATCGTCATAACCAAAGTAACGGTTTTTGAAAAATATATGTCCGCTAACTTCACAAGCTAGGTCTGCATCTGTCTCTTTCATCTTTACTTTTAGGTTTGAGTGACCAGTTTTGTACATAATAGCTGTAGCACCACGACGCTCAAGCTCATCATACATAACTTGTGAACATTTTACTTCACCGATAACAGTAGGCTTATCCATAGTCATAGAGTAAAGAAGTGCCATCATGTCACCTTTGATATTGTTCTTGTGAGTAAGAACTGCGATGCGGTCAGCATCTCCATCATATGCAAAAGCAATATCTCCATCAGTTGCGAGAAGTTTTTTAACATCTTCTAGGTTGTGCTCTTCTGAAGGGTCTGGATGATGGTTAGGAAAAGTCCCATCTGGTTCAATGTACAGACCTTTTGTCTTTAGCTCAAGTTGAGCGAAAATATCTTCAGTTACAACACCAGCCACACCATTTCCACAATCATAAACTATCTTAGTATCCATAGCTTTTAAGTGTTGGAATTCATGTACTAAAAAGTCCACATATCTAGTAACGGCGTCTATTTTAGTTACATCCCTTTTTACTTTAGCAGGGAAATCAATCGTCTCGCACTCGCGACCAAGTGCGTAGATGTCTTCACTAAAGAAAGGTGCTTTGTCTACAGTTATTTTTAAACCGTTGTACTCGCTAGGGTTGTGTGAACCTGTAATCATGATAGAAGCAGATGTAGTGACGCCATCCCACTCTTGGTAGTTAGTGAAGTAGTTAACTGGAGTAGGAACCATTCCCATGTCTAGAACTTTTTTACCGCCTGCATTTAGTCCGTGAACTAAGTACTCAAAAAGTATAGGAGAGTGACTTCTTGCATCATAACCAACAGATACATATTCGCCGTCTATCTTAGATGCAAGTGCATAACCAATACGCACAACACTTTGTTCATTTAACTCTTTTTCGTAGATGCCACGGATGTCGTACTCTCTGTAAATGCTCACTATAGATGCCTTTATAATTAATTGATGTAATTCTACTATAAATCACTTATGATAATATTATGAAGAGTATATGAGTGAATAAAACTATAATGCTAATATACTTCCTATACCTGCTGCTAAACCAACGGTTTCAGCTCCTCTAGTTAATAATCCTCCTAATATTTTCATAATAGATTCTTTATGTTCAGAGGTCTTGGCAACTGTAATTTGATTTACTATTTCTTGTTTATCGTGTATGGAAGATTCTATAATTTTTTTAATTAAAATATCAAGTTTTTGATTATATTCACTTTGAGTATTAGTGGTAAGTGTATTCCCATTACCAATTGAGGCATTAACTGTGCCACCATGTATATTTATTGTATTAGAAAGAGAATTTTCACCATTCACATTAATCCTTTTCTTTCCTTCTCTTATAAAAAGATATAATTTTATTATACAACTCGTCTGCATAATTATTTAATTCCTTCATCTGTTCGCGAATTTTTTTTGCCTGTTCTTCTCCCATCCCATGCCAGTCTCTATCCTCAATAACACAAAATTGCTCTCTGTTATATCTCGAAGGTGCAGTATACATTGAAAATTTGTAGATGAAAACTTTTAAATCAGTTTTAAACTCATTATATATATGCAAAAACTCATCATCAATATCAATAAATTCATATTCGCTAGAATTGATATAATAATTTAATGTCATTAATGGATTTATCATATTAATAGGACCATCATATGAAAAATCATGCTCTTTAAAAAATATTTCCATTTCTGTTGTGAATATGCCC
>NZ_JADGFC010000074.1 GCF_016744025.1 Sulfurimonas sp. | reverse complement strand
ACAAAACTCCGTATGAAGTGTTTTTCAGTGAAATGAGTAAAAGATTAGCTAGCTAATTTAGGTGGAAATTGCACTTGTTGTTGGAATTGGCGGTATAAAATGATTTTTGATTCTTTAAGAAGTGTATGGCTCCGGATGCTGGATTCGAACCAGCGACCAAGGCATTAACAGTGCCCTACTCTACCGCTGAGCTAATCCGGAAGGTTTGTAAAAATTGAGTTTCAAAAAATAATGGCTCCGGATGCTGGATTCGAACCAGCGACCAAGGCATTAACAGTGCCCTACTCTACCGCTGAGCTAATCCGGATTATTTATTTGAGCCGAAATTATACTTTAGAGGAGAGCAAAAGTCAAGCTATTTGAGACTCTTTTTGAATTTTCTTTTTATATTGGTGTCTGGTAGCAGAAATTCGAGGTTTCCTACTGTTTTTTTTAGAACTTTATCTTCTTTTAAGAGAGTTTCAAGTCTATTTTTACTAGTTTCATCAAAAAGTAGGTTTATATCGTCCATTGTTAGTGGTCTTTTATCTAGTGTGTTTAGTATATCTTCTTCACTATACTCAGAATTATTTGGTTCTGCATGAACTCTAGATGCAATGTGTATCGGTAAAGAGCTCTCAAACATCAATGAGGCCTCATAAAGCTCTTTATAACTGATTCCCACCACAGGATAAGCTGGAGGTCTATCTATCGTTCCTAGGTCTATTCTTGTTGCATTTATCTCTAAAAGAGCAGAGTTAAGTTTAGCTATCTCTTCTTTAGTATCATTTAGACCATGAACAAAGAGTATTTCCATAAATAACTTACCCTTGTAGACTCTGCTAAACTCTTGGACTTTCTTTACTACTTCATCTACCTTGATGCTTTTATGAGGTCTGTCTATCTTTTTAAAGATATCATCACTTATAGCATCTAAAGATAGTTTCACTTGATCAAGTTTTAAAAGAGTGTTAAATACATTCTCATCAACAAGAGTAGCACTATTAGTAAGTATAAGAGTCTCAGTTTTGTTTTTTATAGCATCTATAGCATCTATGAGTTCACTTAGGTGTGGATATAGAGTTGGCTCACCATTAGCAGTAAGTGTTATAACATCTATTTTTTCACTTAGGTGTTTTTTTAAATCATTGATTATTTGTTTTACTGTTACTGTATTTGTTTGTGCAACTACAGTTGGAGTAGGAGCTAGTTCACAGTAAAGACAGTCAAAGTTACATTGTTTGAGGGCAGGGGAGAGGTCAACACCCAAAGAAGAACCAAATCTTCTTGAGTTTATAGGACCGAAAATAGTTTTCATTTATACTTTACTAACTCTTTGACACTCTTTTACAAAGTGTATAGCATTCTCAACTGGTACATCTGGAAGGATACCGTGACCTAAGTTAAATATGTGACGCTCAGAACCCATAACTTTTTGGATATCTTCTACGCTTTTTGTTGTTTCTTCTTTAGAGTAAAGACGACATGGTTCCATATTTCCTTGAAGAACATACTTGTCACCAAGCTTTTCTTTTACAAGTTCCATTGGAGTTGACCAATCAACACCAAATACATCAAAGTCTCCATACACTTTATCTAAAAATGCAGGTACTCCTTTAGGGAACATGATAATTGGAATATGAGGATATTTGCCTTTTAAATAATCAGCAATTTCTACCATATATTTCCATGAAAATTCATCATAATTTGCAGGTTCAATAGCAGCAGCCCATGAGTCAAAAATTTGAACAACATCTATACCAGCTTGGATTTGCTTTTCCATGTATAGTTTTACAACCTGAGTTACTTTTGCAAGTATTTTATGAAGAAGAGCAGGGTTTGAGTACATCATTTTTTTACATAAGTTGTAAGTTTTTGTACTTTCTCCCTCGATCATGTAAGTTGCAAGTGTCCATGGAGCACCTGTAAAACCGATAAGTGCAGTTTCACCGCCTCTTTTGTTTAGCTCAGCTTTTATTAGTTCAATAGTTTCATAAACATAAGTAAGTTTAGATGCAGCTTCCTCACCACCAAGAAGTCTATCAACGTCAGCCTCTAGCTTTATTGGATCGTTGAACTTTGGTCCAAAACCTTTAATGAACTCTAAGTCCATTCCCATTTCATCTGGTATAACTAAGATGTCACTAAATAAAATAGCAGCATCTACACCAACGATATCAAGTGGTTGAAGTGTAACTTCACAAGCTTTTTTAGGATCATGACAAAGGTTTAAAAAATTGCCTGCCTCAGCACGAACAGCCATATACTCTGGAAGATAACGACCAGCTTGTCTCATCATCCAAACTGGAGTGTACGGTGTCTTTTTGCCAAAACATGCATCTACAAATATTTTACTCATCTAATACCTTCTATATATTTATTTTTAATTATAATTAATGACTTTTTCCGACTTTTCCTAAAAAGAAAAGTCCAACTGCTACAGCAGTTATAGATAGCGCGAAGTATAGCATATCTAGTGCGCCATTATATTGTGTATGACCAACTTTTTGAAAAAATCCAACAACAAGTACCATAACAATTACTTTTGAGATTTTGTCTTTTAATTGATCAAGAGAATGGATAGCTAGTATCTTGTTTTCTTCACCACTTTCATCTTTAGCTGCATCTATATCTGAGATAAATAGCTCATAAAGACCAAAAGAAAAAAGAAGCATAACCACACCTATAAGGTACAAGTCTACTGCACCAATAATTCCACCAACCACATCTTCATGAAAGTTTTCTGGGTGGGCGTGATTTATGTAAGTATTTAGAACAAATTTAGCCGTATCATATATGTCAAAAGATGCAACTATGAAAAGAACCACAGCACCAATAAGACCAAAGACTACCGCAAGGATAATCATAAATCTAGAGCTCCATAAAGTTCCTTCGAATATTTTCTCCATTCTTACTTTTCTCCTTCCATTTCTACCCATTTTTGAGCGATACGTACAGCATTTGTAGCAGCACCAACTCTTAGATTATCTGCAACGATAAACATGTGAATCATATTTTTAGCATAATTATCATTTCTGATACGACCAACAAAAGTTTCATTCATATCTACACAAGTTGCAGGCATTGGGTAAAGGCTGTCAGAAGGATCATCAACGATTACTATGTTTGGAGCTTTTTCAAGAACTTTTCTTACTTCAGCTGCATCTACCTCACAATCAAAAGTTAAAGTTAAAGACTCTGCATGACCACGAAGAGTAGGAACACGAACACAAGTTGCACTAAGAGGAATCTCTTTATGCATAATCTTAGTAGTTTCGTTTATCATTTTCATCTCTTCTTTTGTGTAACCATTTTCCATGAATACATCAATTTGAGGGATAACATTTAAAGCAATTTGATGAGGGAAAGCTTTATGCTCAGCATCACCTAATTTAAATGCGAAGAAGTCTTGCATCTGAGATACTAACTCTTCCATAGCAACTTTTCCACCACCAGATGTAGCTTGGTATGTACTTGCATCTACTCTTAGTAAATCATATGCTTCATCAAGAGGCTTTAAAACTTGAACCATTTGAATAGTTGAACAGTTAGGGTTAGCGATGATACCAGTATCTTTCCACTTAGAAATATCTTCAGGGTTAACTTCAGGTACAACTAGAGGAACATTTGCATCCATTCTAAAGTGAGAAGTATTGTCAATAACAACAGCACCTGCTTTTACAGCATCAGGAGCATACTTAGCAGTAACACTTCCACCAGCAGAGAAAAGTGCTATTTCAACTTCTTCTTCTTTAAAAACAGTAGAAGTTAATTCTTTGATAACTACTTCTTTACCATTAAAATCTATCTTTGAACCGGCACTTCTTTCACTTGCAAGTGGTACTAATTTATTAATTGGGAAATCTATTTCTTGTAAAATTGTTAAAATTTCTTCACCAACCGCTCCATTTGCTCCAACTACTGCTACATTATATTTTCTAGACATTTTTTCTCCTATTTATTGTATTTTATTTTGTAAAAAAAGTTCATCTGCTGTTATCTCTTGACCTTCGCTAAGGATAACTGCTCTCTCAACAACTGAGATAAGTTCTCTAATATTTCCTGGCCAATTGTATGCCAAGAGTTGTTCTTGTGCTTGTGTACTAAAGGTTTTTAAATCAAAACCGTATTTTTTGCAATTTATCTCCGTCATTGCATCTGCAATCTGAAGTATCTCATCTTTTCTATCTTTTAAAGGCGGGATAGTAAGAGGTATAGTATTTAAACGATAGTATAAATCTTCTCTAAACTCTCCGTTTTTTATTTTGTCTGTTAAGTTTGCATTTGTTGCTGATACTACACGTATATCTATTTTAATACATTTAGATGAACCAAGACGTCTTACTTCTTTCTCTTGAAGAGCACGAAGAAGTTTTGCTTGAACACCATAGGGCATCTCACCTATCTCATCAAGAAATAGTGTTCCGCCGTTTGCAAGTTCAAACTGTCCTGCTTTAGCTTCTGCTGCATCTGTAAATGCACCTTTTTCAAACCCAAAGAGTTCACTCTCTATAAGGTTTTCAGGAATAGCCGCCATATTGATTGCTATAAAAGGCTTCTTTGCTCTTGGCGAGTTCTTGTGAATGTAAGAAGCAAATACTTCTTTACCTACACCACTTTGACCAAGGAGAAGAATACTTGCATCTGTTCTACACGCTTTGTCCGCAATATTTATTACACTTTGTAATACTTTTGAGCTTCCTAAAAATCCACTTGCATTTGCTTTAGTTTTTGTTTTAGGAACTGACTTTTGTATCTTTTGAATCTGGTCTTCTCTCTTAATAGCAGACACAAGAGTGTCTACATCAAAAGGTTTGAGTAAAAAATCCTTAACACCAAGCTGAATAGACTCAATAGCACGAGTAAGAGTAGCATTACCAGTCATGATAATAACTTCATACTTGCCATTTAACTCTTTTACAAACTCTATACCGTCCATCTTGGGCATATTAATATCTGTAATAATAAGGTCAAAAGTGCTGTCTAGCTTTTTAAGAGCATCTACCGCATTTTTGAATGTTATGATTTCAAATTCTTTGTAATCACTCATAGCGATTTCAAGAGATTTTCTCATGTTAATATCGTCTTCAACTATTGCAATTTTCACTACTGAAATATCCTTAATTTAAAGGTGCAATACTAACCAAATTTTCATTAAAATCGACTTTGAAGCACGTTGTCTTTAATGTAAGGATTGTAGTTGAGCTATTTACAAAGTTTTTTGTGATATCTTTACTCTCTATTTGAAGACCAAGTTTATGAACATAATCAACAAATAATTCTGGGTTTTTTAGTATACTTTGTTTTAAATCATCGTCTCCATAACTAATTAAATTTAATGATTTTGTAGGTTTTCCTACACATTTTGTCATAGATGAAGAGACTGAAAGGGATTCGTTATAGAGAGTGGCATCTTTTACCACATAGCGGTAAGAGATAAGATACTCTTTAGCATCTAGTGCTAAAGAGCTCAGAAGAAATATTAGAACTGTGCGTGTAAAAGAATAATTTCCATTTCTACTTCGCATAAACCCTCTTTAAAAGTTGTTTCAATAATATCAGCATTTCTAACCATAGCTTTTACTGAAGTATGAACAGTTGATCTTTTAACCATCATATTCTTAATTGTATCTTGACCTTCGATACGAACACCCATAACTTTTTCTGCAATTAGTCTATAAGCATCAGCAGTAGCAGCTCTTTTTGCAAGTGCGTAAGCTTGAGCAGGAGAAGCTGTATTCATTGGTGCTACACCTTGACCAATTACATTGATACGAAGATTTGTAGTTTTACTTAAAACTGCTTCTTTTTCAGGTGCAACTATATCATTCATATTCTTCATAACAGTCATGTTAGAATTCATAGAAGAAAGTTTATTTTCAACTGAAGACATTTTCGTATCAACACCAGAAATTTGTTGTTCAATAGAACTTACTTTTCTATCTACAGTATTAATCTTGTCATCTACAGAAGAAACTTTTCCTTCTAACGTACCCATTTGTGAATCAATATCTGATACTTGATTCTCTAATGAATCAATTTTATCAAAACTTCCGATTGTTTGAGGTGCTTGAGAAACTTGTGCTATTAAAGAAGAAGCGCTTAGTAGTACTACTAAAAGTAGAGAGTATTTCATGGTTAGTCCCTTGTTGTAAGACACAGAGGATGTGCCTTTAATTTATTAAAATACAACTAGCAAGAACTATGCCACTTTTATATTATTGAAGGAATGATTTCCTCATCTTCTTCTTCTGGTTGTTTAGGACAACGAGAAACGCTAGCAACATCATCACCTTTTACAATATATACACCAGAAGTATTTCTGCTTGATTTTGAGATAGTTTGCATATCTACTCTAATCATTTTACCAGCTTTAGTAAGAGCCATCATATCCATAGTCTCATCTACCATTAGACAACCTACAACATGTTTACCAGTTTTATTGCTCATCTTCATAGCTATAACACCAGAACCGCCACGATTAGTTAATCTGTATTCTCCAGCATCTGTGCGTTTTCCGATACCTTTTTCAGCGATAACTAAAATCTCTTGTTCGTCATTTGCAATGATATTAGCGTCGATTACTTCATCATCTTCATGTTTAAACTTGATACCTCTAACACCACGTGTGCTACGACCTTGCTCACGAGTTTTTTCAATGTCAAATTTAATACACTGAGCTAATCTAGTCATAATAAACAGATATTTGATAGTTTGATCAGCAATATGAGCTGTGATTAGAGTATCTTCATCATCAAGAACGATTGCTCTAACACCATTACTTCTAATGTTTGAAAATTCACTTAGATTTGTACGTTTAACAACACCACGTTGAGTAAAGAATACAAGACCTTTGTCTTCACTAAAGTCAGTTGTAGGTATTACTGAACAGATTTTCTCTTCTGCTACAAGGTTAATAAGGTTAACAACAGCCTTACCTTTAGCAACTCTACTTCCTTCAGGTATACGATAAACTTTTAACCAGTGTAGTTGACCACGGTCAGTTACAAATAGTAGAGTATCGTGAGTATTACAAGTAAAGAAGTTTTCTATAAAGTCATCTTCGTAAGTAGTAACTGCAGTTTTACCTTTACCACCACGTTTTTGTTTTTCATAAGATGCTAGAGGAACTCTTTTGATATAACCTCTATGAGTAATAGTAACTACCATTGGCTCATTAGGAATAAGATCTTCTATATCTATATCATCATAGTCATCTTCGATTTCAGTTCTTCTTTCGTTAGAACCATAAGTTTCTAGAACTTCATTAAATTCTTCATTAATAATTCCGTGTAGAACTTCTTCGCTTTTTAGGATTGATTCTAAGTACTCTATAAGTGTCATTAACTCACGTAATTCATTCTCGATTTTCTCACGCTCTAAACCAGTAAGTTTACCAAGACGCATATCAACAATGCTTTGTGCTTGAATCTGTGAGAAGTCAAACTTAGCAACAAGGTTTTCTCTTGCATCTTCAATATTTGTACTTGCTTTTATAACTTTAATGATCTCATCAATAATATCAAGAGCTTTTTTAAGCCCCTCTAAGATGTGTGCTCTAGCTTTTGCTTTTTCAAGGTCAAAGATAGTACGACGAATGATAATAGTTTTACGGTGATTTATAAAATGCTTTAATATAGTGATAATACCAAAGATTCTTGGTTCTTGATTTAGTATAGAAAGCATGATAATACCAAATGTAGTTTGCATGCTTGTTTGCTTGAAAAGATTGTTAAGAACGATTTCGCTCATTGCATCTCTTTTTAGCTCAATAACAACTCTCATACCATCACGGTCAGATTCATCACGAATCTCTGAAACACCATCAATCATCTTATCTTTAACAAGATTTGCAATGTTTTCTATAAGTCTAGCTTTGTTAACTTGGTATGGAAGTTCATCAATTACAATAACTTCTTTTTTAGCTTTTTGTTCTATATGAGTTTTTGCACGAACCTTGATACGTCCACGGCCAGTCTCATAAGCGTCAGTGATTCCTTTTTTACCAAATATAATACCACCAGTTGGAAAGTCAGGTGCTTTTATATGCTCCATTAACTCAACTAAAGAGATGTCTGGATTTGCTAGAAGTGCTTTAAGCCCAGTTAGTATCTCTCTAGGATTGTGTGGAGGAATATTTGTAGCCATACCAACAGCAATACCTGATGAACCATTTATAAGTAAGTTTGGAACACGAGTAGGCATAACTTCTGGTTCTTTAGTAGTACCATCGTAGTTATCTGTCATGTTTACTGTGTTCTTTTCTAAATCTTTTAGAAGTTCACCAGCATATTTTGTCATACGAGCTTCTGTATATCTCATTGCCGCTGCAGAGTCACCATCAACAGAACCGAAGTTTCCTTGACCATCAACAAGTTGCATACGCATTGAGAAATCTTGCGCCATACGAACTAGAGCATCATAAACAGAGTTATCTCCATGTGGATGGTACTGACCAATAACATCCCCAACAATACGAGCAGATTTTTTGAATTTTGAGCCATGAGATAGGTTTAGTTTATCCATAGCGTATAAAATTCTTCTGTGAACTGGTTTAAGACCATCACGAACATCTGGTAAGGCACGACCTACGATTACACTCATCGAGTAATCAAGGTAACTGTTTTGAAGAGTTTCTTCTATATTAATAGTTTGTATATCGTCGTTGTTTAGCAAATCGCTCATATAAACACCTAGTTTTAAAAAATAAAATCGGCTTAGTTTATCTTATTAACCCTTAAGTTTTGCTCTAATAATTGTTTTTTTAAGTTGTAATTTTATTAACTAGGATAATATTTCATATTTAGAAGACAATGTAAAAGGAAAATGTTTGGATTATTTTAAACTAAAGCAACATAACACAAGTGTTAAGACTGAGTTTACAGCAGGTTTTACCACTTTTTTAACAATGATGTATATCGTACCAGTAAATGGCTTCATACTTGCAGATGCTGGACTACCGATGGAAGCTGTGATTACAGCAACCGCAATTATTACAATTCTTGCAACTCTGTTTAGTGGTATTTGGTCAAATACTCCAATAGCTATGAGTGTTGGTATGGGGCTTAACGCTTATTTCTCATATGGACTTGTTCTTGGTATGAAATTGCCTTGGGAAACAGCGCTAGGTATTGTATTTTTATCAGGTATTATTTTTGTCTTTTTATCATTTACAAATTTTAGAGTATGGATAATGACTTCTATTCCTATAAACCTAAGAAGAGCGATTAGTGCTGGTATCGGTACATTTATAGCATTTATTGGTTTAAAACAAATGGGAATGATAGTTGGAAGTGAAGCTACTTTAGTAAAACTTGGAGATTTCTCAGATGCAAATGTTTTACTCGGAGTAGTAGGGCTTGTTCTTTCTTTTATGTTTTATGCATATAAGATGAAAGGTGCATTTATATTTTCAATAGGTATAACTTCTATCTTAGGTTGGATTCTTGGAATAGGTGAAGTTCCAACAGCTCTAATAAGTGCGCCTGCATCTATAGAACCTATATTTATGAAACTTGATATTGTAAGTGCACTTTCTTTAAGTCTGCTTCCTGTAGTAATAACATTTTTAGTTACAGATATGTTTGATACTTTAGGTACATTAACTGGAGTAGGGGCTCGTGCAAACTTATTTCAAGATGACAATAATAAAGATGATAAAAGTTTACAAAAAACTCTAGAAGCAGATGCTATAGCAACTGTTGGTGGAAGCTTACTTGGTGTTTCTACAACTACAAGTTTTATAGAAAGTGCTAGTGGTGTAGAAGCAGGTGGAAGAACAGGACTTACAGCTGTGTTTACAGCAATGTTTTTTGTTACTACTCTTTTTATGCTACCACTGTTTAAATCAATACCAGCAAATGCTATCTATCCCGTACTTGTAGTTGTTGGAGTATTGATGTTTACAGAACTTGGTAAAATTAACCAAAAAAAGATGGATTTTGCAACAAGTGCAAGTACATTCTTTATTGTTTTACTTATGCCTTTGACATATTCAATTACAACAGGAATCGCAGCCGGTTTCATCATATACACTTTAATTAAATTAGCTAAAAAAGAGTTTGCTGATTTAAATATTGGAGTTCTTTCTATTACTGCTATTAGTTTATTAGTATTTATTTTACAAGGTTAGGAAAAAAATGGAAAAATATTATTACTCTTATGAAGAGTTTGTTCAAGATACTACGAAGTTAATACACTTAAGTAAAGATTTTAACGCAGATGTGTTATTAGGTGCAGCTAGAGGTGGTTTAACTCTTAGTCATTTTATGGGAGAGGCGTTAAATACAAGAAAAGTTTATTCTTTGAACTCTATTCATTATGAAGGCACACAAAAGCTTGAAACATTTGATATCTTCAATATCCCAGATTTGTCAAAAGCATCTAAGGTTCTAATCTTAGATGATATTGTTGACAGTGGTGAGACTATGGTTGAAATATTTAAACTATTAAAAGAGAAGTTCCCTCATGTAGAATTTAAGCTTGCAACAATCTTTTATAAAAAAACAGCATTAATTCAACCAGACTTTGCAGTTAAAGAAGCAACTCAGTGGATAGAATTCTTCTGGGAAAAAGATATTAAGTTATAAACTAAGCTTTACCTTCTTTAATTAGCTGTTATTCTTTTTATAACAGCTACCCTCATTTTTACTTTTAATACCAAAAACTATAATATTAACATTTATTTTTACCTATTTATATATTGATTAAAAATTAATCACTAATTTGATTAATGAACTATACTTTAGATGTATACTTTTGACAGATAAAATATAAGGATAAATGATGAAGAGATACTTTCTTGCTCTATTAGCGTTACCGACACTGGTATTCGCAGAAGATACATTAAATAGTGGAGACACTGCTTGGATGTTAGTTGCTACGGCATTTGTAATGTTAATGACACCTGCGGGTTTAGCACTTTTTTACGGCGGTCTTACTCGTTCTAAGAATGTACTAAATACTATAGGTATGAGTTTAGGTGCTTACTCAGTTGGTACTTTGGTATGGGTTCTAATTGGTTACTCAGTGGCATTTGGTGATGGTGACTTAATAGGTACTGGTAAGGTTCTATTATCTGGAATTACTTCAGACTCATTAAGTGGTACTATCCCTGAACTTTTATTTGTTGCATTTCAAGGAACTTTCGCTGCAATCGCTGTTGCAATTGCTAGTGGTTCAATGATTGAAAGAGTTAAATTTTCTACATTTATGATATTTGCAGCATTGTGGATAGTTGTAGTATACGCTCCTATTACACATTGGGCATGGAGTGGTAATTCGACTACATTGAATTTTGGTGAGATGGATTTTGCTGGTGGTACTGTTGTTCACTTAAATGCTGGTGTTGCTGGTTTTGTCGTTGCTATGATTTTAGGTAAAAGAAAAGATTACGGTAAAGTTGCAATCAAACCTTTTTCTCCAGTCTTAGTTGTACTTGGTGCTGCTTTACTATGGTTTGGTTGGTTCGGTTTTAATGCTGGTTCTGAAGTTGCTGCTGATGGTACTGCTGCTTCTGCATTCTTAGTTACAAATGTTGCTGCTTCTCTTGGTGTTATCGGTTGGATAGCTGTTGAGTGGTTAGTATACAAAAAAGCTACTTTAGTTGGTGGTGCTTCAGGTGCTGTTGCTGGTCTAGTAGCTATTACTCCTGCTTCTGGTTCTGCTGGTGTAGAAGGTGCAATCATTATCGGTCTTGTTGGTGGTGCTTTTGGTTTCTATGGTGTTGCTAAACTTAAGTCTATGTTTAAAGTTGATGACTCTTTAGACGCATTTTGGATTCACGGTCTTGTTGGTATCTGGGGTTCAATTGCAACTGCAATCTTTATAGCTGATTATGCAATGCCTGAGAACTATAATATGGGTTCACAATTAGTAGCTCAGTTTAGTGCTATTGGTTTAACAATAGTATATAGTGGTATTGTTACTGCGATTGTGTTTTATGTAGCTTCAGCAATTACAGGTGGTGGTAGAGTTGATGAAGAGACTGAAAGTCGTGGTCTTGACGAAACTGTTCACGGTGAAAAGGCTATTAACATTTAATGTTAAATAAACTCCCTCTGGGAGTAAAATAAACTTAAAAAGTTTAAAGTTGCTTAAAAGTGTAAAAATAGCTAAGATGCTAAAATTAAATATGGAGAGATATTATGAAAAGAGTAGAAGCGGTAATCAAACCATTCAAACTAGAAGATGTTAAAGATGCATTAGCAGAAATCGGTATTACTGGTATGACTGTTAGTGAAGTTAAAGGTTACGGTCGTCAGAAGGGTCATAGTGAACTTTATCGTGGTGCTGAGTATGTTGTAGACTTCTTACCAAAGATAAAAATGGAGATGGTAGTAACTGATGAAAGTGTTGAACAAGTAACTAGTACTATTGTTGAAGCTGCTAGAACTGGAAAAATTGGTGATGGTAAAATTTTTGTTAGTGAAATAGAACAAATTATTCGTATACGTACAGGTGAAACTGATAACGAGGCTGTTTAAACAAATAGCTAATCTAACTATAATGAACCCCTAAAACTGAACCAGTAAAATTTGTTTTCTTATTTCAAAAATGATAAAATTGAAATAGAAAATATAGGGATTAAATATGAGT
>NZ_JADGFC010000073.1 GCF_016744025.1 Sulfurimonas sp. | reverse complement strand
GGTTTGAGTAAAAGCTTGAAGTTAAATTTAGTAGATTATTATTTGGTCAATTATCAAAAAAAGCGAGTTTTTAAACCCCCGTTTTTTTAATTAAGTCGCATTTGATAAAAAAGATATAAAGGTTGTTTTTGATCTTCCAAAAACATATAACACCCTAGAAGCTACTCAAGAATATATCGGTGATAATAATGGTGTTTGGATAGATATGCAGTTAGCTGGTAAAGCTTTTTACATGTTTATTACAAAATAGTTTTTAAAGAGATAACCATTTCGCAGCAACAGCTTTAAGTGCATCTGGATTCTCAGATGCAAAAAACTTTAGAGTTGGTTTATCATACTTGTGAGTAAACTCAAACTCATTTTCAAGATATTCTACAATAGCATCTCCAGAGTGAATGATAAGAATTTTTTTTGAGAAATAGTTTTTTATAGGCTCTGAAATAAGTGGAAAGTGTGTACAGCCTAAGATGATAGCATCTGGCTTTTGTACCTCTTTAAAGTAATGCTCAAGTGTTGCATCTAAAACTTTACCGCAGTAAATTTCTTCTTCAACAATTGGTACAAATAATCCTGTAGCTTTTGCTTCTAAGTTTTTGTAACCTCTTGTCTTTAGAGCATTTTCATAAGCTTTTGAGTTTATAGTAGCTTTAGTACCAAGAATTAGAATATTTGAGTCTTTGTTTTTAAGTGCATTTGCAGTGGCTAAAACACCTGCTTCAACAACTCCGATAACAGGACAAGCTGAACTCTCTCTCATCTCATCAAGGGCATATGCACTAACTGTGTTACAAGCTACTACAATAAGGTCAATTTCGAAGTTTTTGAAAAATTCTACGGCTTCTATAGCGTAGCGGGTGATTGTATTTTTATCTTTGACTCCGTATGGAACACGGGCAGTATCGCCAAAGTAGATGATCTCTTCAAACAAAGAGTGTTCTAACATAGATTTAACTACTGTTAGACCACCAATTCCGCTATCAAATACACCTATTTTCATTATTTATCTGTATTCATACTTTCTAAAAATTCGCCGTTAGTCTCTTTTTTACCCATAGTTGTATAGATAAATTTAAGAGCTTCAACTTCATTGTCTTGCTTATGTAGCATCTGACGAAGTATAAATACTTTTTGAAGAGTCTCAGGACCGATAAGAAGTTCATCTTTACGAGTACCAGATTTAAGAATATCCATAGCTGGATATATTCTTCTATCAGCAATTTTTCTATCAAGAACAACTTCCATATTACCAGTACCTTTGAACTCTTCAAAGATAACTTCATCCATTCTACTTCCTGTATCTACAAGAGCAGTAGCGATAATAGTAAGACTTCCACCATTCTCAATGTTACGAGCCGCACCAAAGAAACGTTTTGGTTTATGTAGAGCATTTGCATCTACACCACCAGAAAGTACCTTACCACTTGAAGGTGTAACAGTATTGTAAGCACGAGCAAGACGAGTGATAGAATCAAGAAGGATTACAACATCTTTTCCAAGCTCAACACGTCTTTTTGCTTTCTCGATTACCATCTCAGCAACTTTAATATGGTTCTTTGCAGGCATATCAAAAGTAGAGCTATAAACTTCACCCTTAACACTTCTCTCCATATCTGTTACTTCTTCTGGTCTCTCATCAACAAGTAAAACAATTAAGTCAATATCTGCATGGTTTTTAGTGATACCATGAGCAATCTCTTTAAGCAATTCTGTTTTACCACTTCTTGGAGGTGCAACGATTAGACCACGCTGACCTTTACCAATAGGGCAAAAAAGGTCCATCATACGACCTGTAAGACCTTTTTCTCTGTATTCTAGTTTGATTTGATCTAGTGGATAAAGTGGAGTAAGGTTTTCAAATAGAGGTCTTTTTTTACTCTCTTCAGGAGGTAAGCTATTTACTGCTTCTATCTTGATAAGAGCATAGTAACGTTCTTGGTCTTTTGGTGGGCGAACTTGTCCAGTTACAACATCACCATTTCTAAGTGCAAATCTTTTAATCTGTGTATTTGACACATAAGCATCATTGATACTTTCATTAAAACTTTTATCTATAGAACGGATAAACCCATAACCATCCTGCATAATCTCTAAGATACCACTAAATAGTATGAAACCACCTTGCTCAGTTTGAGCTTTTAGAATTTCAAAGATAATATCTTGTCTTTTTAATTCATTTGGATGTTCAACTTTTAGCTCATTGGCAATTACTACTAACTCTTCTGTAGTTTTTGTACGAAGATCTTCAACACTAGCGCCTTTTACGGGTTTATGTGTTCTTGCTTTTGTATTGTTTCTAGTGTTGTTTGTTTTGCGAGGTTGTTGTGAATTGTTTTCACTCATAAAGTAAGTACCTTAGTTTATTTGGGATTTTGTATTGCAGGAAAGGGTTGGTAAGTTTTAATGAAATGATTTTACAATAATAGAGTGTGTAAAGTCAAGTTAGTGCTTTATTGCTCAACCCCATCGAGTGCTTTAAAGAGTAAGTTTGAAAGGTTTTTTCTATCATTGCTATTTATATGAGCAAAGATTTCCTCTTCAAGCTTTAATACGTCAGGTAGAGATTTTTCTATTATATCTTTACCTATTGGTGTAAGTTGGACAAGTTTACTTCTTTTGTCTTCTTTATTATCAAGTCTATTTATAAACTCTTTGTGCTCTAACCTTTTTAAAACCTTAGTCATTCCACCTGAAGAGAAAAATAGTCTCTCATATAGTTTGGTTGGGGAGAGAGTGTAGTTTTCATCACCAGCTGAGTGCAATGATGAAAGTACATCAAGTTCACTGCTTGACATATTGTATTTCTTATCTAAAAGATCACCTATCTTTATCAGAAGTCTTTGAGATAACATTATTAGTGGTAAGGTTACATAACCTATATCACTACTTGCACATAGAGAGTCATCTTTTTGATTGTCAAGCTGTAATTTTAATTCATTAGCGTTCATGAGCGCAAGTATAGTCTAATTCTTATCATAAGTAAATAAGTCTTTCTAGAAAGACATATTTAAGAAGAAATATGATATCTTTCCAGCAAGATAAATAAGGAAGTGTAAAAATTATGAAATATATACTATTGGCAGTAGCACTGTTTATAAATATACAAGCAAATGAAGCTAAAGGTGCTCAACCACCAGCATCTTTAGTAAAGACAGTAAAAGTTAAAGAGGGTTACGCAAACTCTCTTCAAAATTATGTAGGAACACTTTACTACGATGTGAACTCTGAACTTGCATCTGAGAGTTCAGGTGTTGTAAGTAAACTATATGTAAAAGAAGGACAAAGAGTAAACAAAGGCAATATCCTTTTAAAACTTGAAAGTTCTATATTAGAAGCTAAGTTAAAAGCAAAACAAGCAATCCTAAACTCTTTTTTAGCAAGACAGACTAAACAAGAAAAAGATCTTAAGCGTGCAGAGGCTCTAATAAGTAAAAAAAGTATTGCACAGAGTAGTTATGACAATACTTTTTATACATTAGAATCACTAAATGCAGAGATTCAGTCTCAAAAAGCAGAACTTCTTTCAATGCAAATAGAACTTCAAAAGAAGAGCATAAGAGCACCTTTTAACGGAGTAGTTGTAAAAAGAAATGTTGATATAGGTGAGTGGGTTTCAGTTGGTAGTAGTGTCTTTAACCTAGTAGACCCAAAGAGTATAGAAGCAAGAGTAAATGTTCCAAGTAAGCTTTTACAAACTTTATCTAAAGGTCAAAAATTACAATCGACTATAGAGAAAAAAGATATGCAGGTAGTTGTTAAAACTATTGTTCCACTAGCTGACAAAGCAAGTCGTACTTTTCCTGTGAAGTTGTCATTTGAATCTCAAAAGCACCTTATAGAAGGAATGAGAATAGATGTAAAAGTACCAACATTAAAAAAAGAAAAAGTACTTCTTGTTCCTCGTGATGCAGTTATTAAACGCTTTGGAAGTTTTGTAGTATTTAGCGTTGTTGATGGCAAGGCTATGATGATTCCAGTTAGTGTTATTAGTTATTCTCAGAGTGAAGCAGCTATTTCAGCTCAGGGACTTAAACTCGGTATGAGAGTAGTTACAAAAGGAAATGAAAGAATCTTTCCAAATATGCCTGTAGTTGAGAAGGCTAATTAATGAACTTCATTGATATATCTATAAAAAAACCAGTAAGTGTTTTTGTTGGTATAGTATTGATACTTATGTTTGGTATGGTAGCTCTAACTCAGTTACCATATAAACTTACTCCAAATGTTATTGAACCTGAAATTGGTGTTGTAACACTTTGGCCAGGTGCAACTCCAAGTGAAGTAGAACGTGATATAGTTGAAAAACAAGAGGAGCAGTTAAAATCTACTCCGGGACTTGTAAACTACGAAGCTACTGCATCTGATAATCTTTCAGAAATCACTCTAACTTTTGAAGTTGGAACTGATATGAATAAGGCTTTGCTGGAAGTATCTAACAAACTAAATCAAGTTGAAAGTTATCCTGAAAATGTTCAAAAACCTATCATACAATCAGCTGGATCAAATGCATCTCCTACTATTTGGATGGGTTTTGTTGTAAATGAAGGTAATGATAGAGATGTTGATACATATCTTACATATCTAGATAACGAAGTAAAAGAGCAGTTTGAGCGTGTACCAGGTGTGGCTAGTATCTTTGTTCCAGGTGGTACAAAAGATGAGCTTCATATCAAACTATTTCCGGGGAGATTAGCAGCTCATGGACTTACAATTGACTCAGTGGCATCTGCAATTCAAAATGAAAATGTAGATACTGCTGCTGGAACTGTAGATATTGATAGACGTACTTATCGTGTAAGAACATCTGCTAGATTTACATCTATAGAAGAGTTAGAGCAGATGGTACTTTTCAATGATGGACAGCAAAGCATCCGTCTTGGTGATGTAGCTGAGATATCAAAAGGATATGAAAAGGTTGTTGCAAATATTTTACAATCAAGTGGCGATAAATTAAATAAAGCACTTATCTATGGTGTTAGAATGGAACCATCTGCTAATGTTGTAGACACTACAAATAGAGTAGAAAAAGTAGTTCAACATCTAAATGCAGATGTACTTCCTGCTCATAATATTCACTTAGATTGGTTTTATGATCAAAGAGGATATATTCAAGGTGCGATTGACTTAGTTCAGCAAAATATTGCAGTTGGTGCAGTTTTAGCGATTATTGTTTTACTACTTTTCTTACGTTCATTTTTACCTACGGCAGTTGTATCGGCATCTATTCCTATTAGTATAGTTGCAACATTTATTGTATTAAATATTATGGACAGAAGTCTGAACACTATCTCACTTGCAGGTATATCCTTTGCCGTTGGAATGCTCCTTGATAGTGCAATTGTTGTTTTAGAAAATATAGATAGACACTTGAAAATGGGTAAAAAACCATTTGATGCAGCGCATGATGGTACAGTTGAGGTTTGGGGTGCATTAGTTGCATCTGCTCTTACTACTATTGCCGTTTTCTTACCTGTTATCTTTTTAGAATCAGAAGCAGGGCAACTATTTAAAGATATTGCGATTGCAGTAACAGCATCTATAACATTTTCTCTGTTTGTATCTGTATCTGTTATCCCGATGTTTTGGACACAGCTTATAAAGATGAGTTCAACTGATCATGAAAAAGAGCATGAAGTTACGCAAAAACCTGATTCATTTCTAATTCGTTTTGCTAAAAAAATAGCTGCACTTTTTATGTCTGGTGTTATATGGAGTTTAAAAAGAAGAATAAATCAATTTATAACTATCATAGTTATGGGTAGCATCTCTATTGCTACTATAATTGTGCTTTTTCCAAAGATGGAGTATCTTCCACAGGGAAATCAAAATCTTATTATGAATATTTTGATTCCACCTCCGGGATTATCTGAAAATGAGAAAAAAGATATTGGACATAAAATACACGAACATATGAAACCTCACTACAAAGAAGAGGTTGATGGTATACCACCAATCGTAAATAGTTTTTATGTTTCATATGGTGATTTGATTATTCAAGGAATGATTTCAAAAGAAGAAAGTCGTGCAGCTGAGTATATTCCATTTATGAAGCCTATAGTTAACAGCTTTCCTGGTGTTTTTGGTATTTCACTTCAAAGTGGTGTATTTGAGCAAGGAATTGGTGAAGGACGTAATATAGATATAGATATTAGTGGTCAAGATATGTCTAAACTTACTCAGGTAGGTGGAATGCTTTTTGGTGCTATTTCTGGTGGACTTCAAGGTGCTCAGGTTCGTCCTGTTCCTTCTATTGAGCTTCTTTTTCCAGAAGCTCTTATCATACCCGATCGTAACTCTTTAGCAAATGTTGGAATGAGTAGTAGAAGTTTTGGTTTTGCAGCAGATGTACTCTTAGATGGTCGTAAGATTAGTGAGTATACTGAGGATGGAGCAAAGTCTATAGATATGATTTTAAAATCAGATGATAGTATGATTAATTCCCCTGAAGCACTTTACTTGACTCAGGTTACAACACCTAAGGCTGGTTTAGTTCCTATGTCTGAGCTTTCACAACTTAAGCATACAACGAGTATTACAAAAATACGTCACGTTGATGGAAAGAGAACTATTACACTTCAAGTTACACCACCAAGTACAATGACACTTGAAGAGAGTGTTGAGAAGTTAGAAGCAATAGTGAAAAATGCTGTGCCTCCAACTATGTTACAAGATTCTACTGAGGTAAAATTAGCAGGTAAGGCTGATAAACTTGCTCAAACTATAGAGTCTATGAAGTGGAACTTAGTATTTGCATTAGCGATTATTTATCTTCTTATGAGTGCTTTGTTTGGAAACTTTATCTATCCATTAGTGATTTTATTTACAGTTCCTATGGCAACTGCAGGTGGATTTGTTGGTCTTAAACTTACAAACATGTTTGTAGCGCCACAACCACTGGATGTACTAACTATGTTAGGGTTTATTATCCTTATTGGTATTGTTGTAAACAATGCAATTTTAATAGTACACCAATCTTTAAACAACATACGTCATCATGCTATGGAGTCTAAAGAAGCAATTATTGAAGCTACTCGTTCACGTCTTAGACCTATCTTTATGAGCTCTTTGACTTCAGTATTTGGAATGTTACCTTTGGTTCTAGTTCCAGGTCCAGGTTCTGAGTTTTATAGAGGTTTAGGTTCAGTTATTACTGGTGGACTTGCGCTTTCAATGTTATTTACAATTTTAGTAACGCCAGCACTTATGTACTTGATGTTAAGTATTAGTGGTAAAAAAGGTAAGGAAATATAATGAGAATAATTTTAGTTTTAGTGTCATCATATATGGCACTTTTTGGACTGAGTATAACAGAGTCAATTGATTTAGCTCTAAATAACTCTCCTAAAGTTTTAATATCTAAGAGTAATGTAAAGTCTAACGAGCATGTAAAAGATGAAGCAACTGGTGCTTACCATCCAACACTTGAAGCAGGATTTGCTTGGAGTGAAGTTGACAATCCTACGGCATATACATTTACTCCTAGTCATAACTATAGTGTAAGTCTAAAGTACAACCTTTTTAACGGTTTTTCTGACTACTCTACAGTTAGTTCTAAAGAGTCTGAAGTAGAGTCTGCAAAGCTTGAAAATAGGGCTGTAATATCAGACTTAAAGTTAGAAGTTATAGTATCTTATACAAACTACTTAAAAGCAAAAAAACTTATAAAGTCACAAGAAGAGCAGTTAGCATCTCTTACAAAACAATATGATGATACAAATGTAAGATATGAGCAGGGAATAGTTGCTAAGAATGATTTGCTTTTAATAGATGTTGAAAAACTAAAATCTGAGCAAGCACTTATAAAAGCTAAAAGTGATCTTATAGTTGCAAAGAGCAACTTAGAAAATATTATAGCTGTTAGTATCTCTGCAAGCGATACTATAGATGACTTTGACGCTAGTGTAAGTGAAGTAGAAGATGCAGCTGTTTTAGAAGCACAAATGATGCAAAATCGTAGTGAGATTAAAGCGATAACTTTTAAAAGAAAATCACTTGAGAGTCAAAGAGATGCAATAACTGGAAACTATCTTCCAAAAGTAGACCTATCTACTTCTTATCAAGTTAATGATAGAGAGATTTCTGAAGGATCAACAATCTATCAAGCAAAAGAGCAAACTACTTATGGGTTTAATGTTACTTGGAATCTTTACTCAGGGATGAAAAATATAGCTATTAAAAAAGCATTACTTGAAAAAAACAACCAAGAAAATTATAAACTAAACCAACTAAGACTTGATTTGAAAAATCAACTAAGTCAAGCCTATGAAAGTCTTAAAGTTGCAAAAAGTGCAAAGTACGTTGCATCTCGTTCAAAAGAGAGTGCAAAAGAAAACTACCGTATAACAGCTGATAGATATAGCCAAGGTGATGTAGACACTCTGACTCTTTTAGTTTCTCAGTCAAACTTAACTCAGGCTGTAAATGCAAACAACGACGCATACTATGATCTTTATGTAGCCTATAAAACACTACAAAGAATAGTTTTTGAAGGTGCAGAGTAATATTCGAAGTGAATAAAATGAGTTATATTTTTAGGTTTGAAACAGCATCTACAACAGTTGAGATATTTACTCTTGCTTCACTAAGTGTTTTTTGAGTTCTCTCTGCTAGTTTTCTAACTTCATCTGCAACAACTGCAAATCCACGACCATGTTCTCCAGCTCTTGCTGCTTCTATGGCAGCATTTAGTGCTAGTAGGTTTGTTTGGTCTGCAATATCTGAGATAGTATCAAGCACACTAAATATATCTTGAGATTGATGTTGCAAGGAATCTAGTTTATCATTAAACTCTTGAGATTCTTCACTCTTTGCATCTTGGGACTCTTCTATACTCTGAGCCTTTTGCAATAGAGTTTCTTTTTCTTCATTTATAGTTTGTATCTTTATATTTAACTCTTGAAGTATACTCTCATGAGATACTTGTAGCTCTTTTTGTCTTTGAATTAATGTGATGTTTTCATCTTCTATTTTTGTTACTATAGTTGAGTTTGATTTGAGTGATTTTATTTCAGCTTCTAGTGAAGTATTTATCTCTTTGAGATTTTTTAAGAGTTCTTTATCTTCATTTTTTTCTTCTACTATGATTTTAGTGAGTTGGACTTCTTTAACAGAAGTTTTTCTAAATGTAAAAAATCCAACTAGTAAACCTAAAACAATTCCAAGAAGACCAAGTACAAGACTTAGCCAAAGAGATGACTTAGAAACTATTTTATCTTGATATACAATCTTGTCTTTATAAATTAGTTTATCTTTATAGACTATTTTATCCTTATAGATAACTTTTTCTTTAGAACTACTAGAATTATTTTTTATAAGATCTTTGCCCTCTTTAGTAATCTTTGTATATAAATCTTTCATCTTTTTTATCTGCGTTGCATCTATCTCTGAGTTATTCTCATGCAGTGATGAAAAAGTTTTGAGTGTGCGGTTCTCTAATGTTTCGAGTGAAGATACTTTAGTTTTATCAAGAGAAAGGGATGTTGTTATATTTTCATGAGTTGAAAGAACAAGAAAGTATAGAGCTACTTTTTCTTCAGGAGTCAAGTTTAGTGAGATTTTATCTATCTCTTTATTTAACTCTTGGTAATTAAGTTCTATGCTAGAAGCAAAAATAGATACTGCAAAGATAAGTGTTAAGAGAACTGTTTTCATGCTAGTATGTAGCATTTTCTATACCAAATCATAAAGTTTTAACTTCCTTTTGTATAAAATATCCTTATGAAAAATAAATATAGAATTTTAGTTACAAACGATGATGGTTACGAGGCAAAAGGTCTGCTTTGTTTGGTAGAAGCTTTAAAAGAGATAGAAGATGTAAAAGTTACTGTTGTTGCACCGGCAAATGAAAAGTCTGCTTGTGGACACTCTCTTACATTAGTACGTCCTCTTCGCTTTGTAAGTGTTGATGATGATTTTTATAAACTTGATGATGGAACTCCTAGTGATTGTGTTTATCTGTCTATTAGTACTCTATTTGAAAATAAAAAACCTGATTTACTCATAAGTGGAATAAATCGCGGCTCAAACATGGGTGAAGATATTACTTACTCTGGAACTGCAGCTGGTGCAATGGAGGGAGTTTTACACGGAGTTCCTTCTCTAGCTATAAGTCAGGTTATGGATTTTACAAATCCTGATGGAGATTATAGTCTTGCGCAAAAGACTATAAAAGAGCTTGTTTTAAAAATAAAAAATGGTACTTTTCCTCTACCTCATAGAGAGTTTTTAAATGTAAATATTCCACCCAAGCTTAGTGAAGCTAAGATGCAAGTGACATATGCAGGTTATAGATATTATGAAAATGATGCCCATGTTCATAGAAATCCACGTGGAGAAGAACATTACTGGTTAGGTTTGCATCCTCTGAACTTTTCTCCAAGAGAGGGTTCTGCTGGAACAAGTGATTATGAAGCAGTTCAAGCTGGAAATATCTCTATAACTCCTATACAGCTAGACCTTAGTGCATACAAAAGTATGAGTAAACTTCAAGATTGGATAGATTAATATGAAACACGATCGCATAAAACTTTTACTTAAAGATGATTTCTCAAAACTACAAAACGCTAAAATAATACTTTTAGGTGTTGGCGGAGTTGGTAGCTTTTGTCTTGATTGTATGATACGAAGTGGAATAGAAGATATAACAATAGTAGACTATGATACTTATGATGAGACAAATCAAAATCGCCAAATGTGGTCTGAACTACATGAGGGTGAAGTTAAAGTTGAAGCTTTAAAAAAGCACTATCCAAGTATAAAAATCATAAATGTTCGCATAGATGAGCAATGGGTTTGGGATTTTGACTTTGATGAGTATGATTTAGTTTTAGATGCCATTGATGATACAAAAGCAAAACTTGCAATTGCTCAAAAATGTCATAAAAAACTTATTTCATCTTTTGGTAGTGCAAAAAAACTTGACCCTACAAAGATAGAAGTTACTGATATCTGGAAAACATATGGTGATAAGTTTGGCTCAAAGATTCGTTATGAGTTAAGAAAAAGAGGCTTTAAGAAAAAGTATAGAGTTGTCTTTACATCAGAAGAAGCACAGGTAAAAGAGAAGGGTAGTTTCATGGCTGTAACTGCTTCTTTTGGACTTGCTATGTGTTCTGAGGCAGTAAGAACTTTAATAAAAAAATAGTATGAAACATCTATTGAGTCTGTTGTTGATTTTTATATTTAGCAATAATCTAATGGCTGATGACTTAATAGAATACGATTATGAAATTGATGCTTATTATTCAAATATTTTTTTACTTGAAGCTTCTGTTCATCCTATGGGTATAGGTGGTTTATACTTCAGACAAAATCATGAAAAAATGTATGATAGATCAAAAATAGAAGATTTCAATCTCATAAAAGCTGCTACTACTGGTTTTGAAGAGCCATATTCACTTTCTTTTTTTATAGGAAGAATGATGATTTTTAAAAATAACAAAGATGATTATATAGGTAAAAATAGAGCATATATAGGTTATCTTGTAACGGTTGGTGATTACTCTATAAAAGATAATTTTGCACATCATGATAAATGGTATAACCTAGAGTTTAAGTTAAAAGGGACTAGAGATAAAGAAGATAGAGATTTAGACTGGAGTTTTAGAATAGGTTCTAGAATACATCAAAACACAGACTTTGTAAAAAACATATATATAGGAGCAAGACGAAGTAGTATAGACTATAAAAAAAGTGCTTGGTCAGTTTTGTATAATAGTGCATTTTCAACAATGTTGGCAGTTAGTACGAGAACATATGAACTATGAGAAGCGGAATTGATGTTAGAAAAGAAATGGCCACTTAGCGGAAGTGAAAAACTTAGCTTTGGGCTTGGTATAGGTTATCTCTATAATAGTGGAGAGAAATATAGTGGATCGCTAAAAGAAGAGGGTATAGATAACCATCAACTCATCTTGCGTCCAAATTTTAAATGCTAAATATAAAGGTTTTATTTGTTAGATTTTTTAGATAGTGACTGGTTTACAATAGGTTTAGAGATAGTTTTTTTGATTCTTATATCTTATGATATAAAGAAATATATTGAGACAAAAAAGAGAGAATACTTAGTTAATACAGTTCTTACAATAGGTTTTGCAATCTGGGTACTTTATCCTTATTACAAAAGTTACTTTGGTTGGAATGAAACACAAAAACAAGAGATGATTTCTACATGTTTAGATGCAAACAACAGTGAGCTTTGTAAGTGTGTAGATGAAGCAATTTTTAAAGAGTATGTTTATGATGAGTATAAGGCACTAGATAAAAACTCTAGTGAGCATAAAGAGTTTATAAAAGAGACTAAAGAAGGATGTTTAGATGAGTCATGGTTTTGATTTAAATAGTCCACTTATATGTGAAGGTATCATAGGTGATGGATGCGGTGGCGGAAGACTTTTTATGGTAGTAGAAAATACACTTAAAGCTTATGACCCAACAACAAAAAATAGTAGAGTACTTTTAGAAAATATAAATAAGTCAATAAGCATCTCTAAAAAAGCTTGTATCGTAACTGTCGTTTGTGAAGATGAAACTATAGAGTTTGATTTATCTGAGATGAAAAAAGTTTAAAATCTGATATAATATTTTATAATAAATGAAGTGGGTGAAAGAATATGCTAAAACTACTACTAATAACACTGCTAAGTATCTCAGCTTTTGGCGTTGAAATAGTTATAAACAAAACATCGCAGATGCCTCAAAATTTGGTTGAAAAAAAAGAAATGCTTTTGCAAAAAG
>NZ_JADGFC010000212.1 GCF_016744025.1 Sulfurimonas sp. | reverse complement strand
AAAGAATTATATATATTCTTTATGATATCCCAATAATAGGAGTTCGTTAATGGTGCAATATAAGAAAATATTATTTATATGATCAATAAATAAAATTTTCTTGACCTATACCTATTTTTTATCTAAAAAAAAACTGTACAATTACTTAGAAATTTTGTGAAGTAATTTACTTTAAGGTAATCTGCCTCAAAAATTCAAAAAATAACAGGAGAAAACAATGGAAGACTCGGCCGGCATATTAGAGCTACTAAAACTTGTATATACAATCTATGTATTTGCAATTATGGCGTTAATGATTTGGTTTGCAAGAGGAGTTAGTGATCCTCTAGGAAAACCAAGAATAGTTAAACCAGCTACATTTTACATGTATGTAGGAATATTAATAAGTGTAGGGGTAAGTATTCACATATTAACATTCAACAAAATTCCTTGGGTTGAAACTGACTTTAAACGTCACACGATAGAAAAAGATCCTTCTTTTGATAAATCAACACAATTATTTAACATTGTTGCTGAAGACCAAAAATTCACTTTACCAGCAGATAGATTAAATGCTGATGGTCAAATGGAAATAGAATGTGGTAAATACATCGTATTTGATGTTGAATCAAAAGATTTAACTTATGGTTTTGGACTTTTCCGTCAAGACAATACTATGGTAACACAAATGCAAGTTGTTCCAGGAAGTAGAAATGACCTTATGTGGCAGTTCCATAAAAATGGTACATATCATATTGAGTCTACAGAATACTCTGGTCCTAAAGGTGGAAGACACATGAAGATAAATAACGCTGTAGTTGTAAAAGGTTGTGATGTAGATGATAAAAGATCTATGATGACATCTGTTAAAGCAGCACCACGTTCTACAGGGAGTAACTAATTATGGGTTTTATTAATACTTTAATTAACGGAAATGAGGGTGGACTTAAAACTGATGGTTTAACTCCAATGCAAAAAATTACTCTTAGAGCAGTAATTACAGGTGTACTTTTTTATGGTTTATCAATCTTAGAAGGTGAACTTATGAGATTAAATGCGGTTTCTCCGGGTTTATTTGACGAGTCACATTATTTTGCTATTATGACTGTTCACCCTATTGTAGGAATCTTTGGTTCTACTTATTTAATTGTTTTTGGTGCATTTACATTTCTTGTTCCTTACCTTATGAAGAAGCCTTTGTATAGCATTAAACTAGCTAACTGGACTTGGATCGCTATTGCTGGTGGAGCACTTACATCATGGTTAGGTGGAGCTATATTTCATTATGCACCTCTGTATACTTTGTATTGGCCTCTTCCTGTTGATTTTGAGCAGTTCAATCCTATTGGTGGATTAGTATTCGTTCTAGGAATCGCTGTTATTATGCTTGGTACTTTAGGTTTTATCTATAATATCTTCGCAACTGTTTTCTATACTGAAGATGGACACGAGAAGCGTCCAATGAAGCCACTTATCTTATCAGCACTTGGCATTGATGGTATGCTTAACATTTGGTACAAAATTACAGGTCGTGAGCCTTACTCAAAAGAGCCTGCTGTTTCACTTCCAGTTGTTGCAATCTTTCGTGGTACAATTGACACACTTCTAGATGCTATTGTTATTTTAACTTGTGGTGTTTTAATCTTAGTATATATCGTTGGTGACCTTAGTGGTGCAGCAATGGATTATACATCTGTAAACGCACTTCTTTATAAAAACTTCTTCTGGTGGGGACTTGACTTGATCGCTGATGGTCTTGTACTTATTTATGTTGCTGGTACTTGGTACCTTCTTGCAATGCTTATTACTGGTAAAAAACTTTTCATGCAAAATATTGCAAGAGCTGCACTTTTACTAGAGCTTATTGTTTCATGGATGGTTTGGTCTCATCACCTTCTAGGTGACCAAGGTCAACCAAATATTATGAAACTTCTTTCAGGTGAAATGGTAACTGCGTTTGAGCTAGTAACTCAAGGTATCGCAATTTTCATTACACTAGTTACTCTATGGAGTGCTAAGCCACTTGTTATGGATAACAGAGTTAAGTTCTTAATCGCCGGTATGTTTGGATTTATGATTGCTATTCCAGCAGCTATCTTACAAGCAGATATGGGACTAAACAGAATTTTACATAATACTCAATGGATTATGTTTACACACGTTCACACTGCATTACTTATTGGTCTTACAATGACTCTATATGCTGCAGTATATACATTATGGCCAATTCTAACTAATGGTGTTAAACTATATAGTGAAAAATTAGCTACTTTCCATTTCTGGGCACACTTAATTGGTGCTTTAGGTATGAGTTTCTTTATGGGTATGTCTGCAATGGACGGAGCTCTTAGAAGATACATCTACGTAGATGGTGAGTATAACTTATACATGATTATGGGCGCACTATGTGGTGTTCTTATTCTTTTAGCTTGGTTAGTTTACTTGATCAATGTTGTTATGAGTATCGGTGTTAAAGGTTTGATTGGTGTTTATACTCCTTCAAAACTAGACACAAAAGATTTAGTTCCTGCAGAAGCAGAGTAATTAGATTTTATTTCCATGCTTTTGCATGGAAATATCAAATAAAATAAAAATAACGCCAATTCCAACAACAAGTGCAATTTCCACCTAAATTAGCTAGCTAATCTTTTACTCATTTCACTGAAAAACACTTCATACGGAGTTTTGTAT
>NZ_JADGFC010000211.1 GCF_016744025.1 Sulfurimonas sp. | reverse complement strand
GTGTTACAGTAGACAAAGGGAATGGAAAGTATTTACAGACTGTTTCTGATGCTGATTTAAGTAAGATGGTTGAGAGTTTAAAAGAAAAAATTATATACCCAGTGAGAGATAGTTCGACATCCCAAACTCAAGGTCATTCACTGGCTAGACCAAGGGGTACGCGTCTTACTACCTCTAAAACTAATGTTAAACACCAGTCTGATAAGGTTAGTATAACACAATATAGTAATAAAGTAGATGAGTTTTTTGCTAAAACAGGTAAATTGCTAGGTGATACAGAAGAGAAAGCACTAGGTTTTATAAGCGGTGGCAAGGTTAAAAGATTGCTTACTGTTTCGCAAATGACTAAAGATATAGGAGAAATAACCCAAGACTTTCGCATAGGTCAATCACAAATCTACTCTCAAGCTAGTGATATCAAAAAGTTTTTAGATAACAATCTCCTACCAAAAGATTCACAAGCACTATTCCGTGCACTCAATGGAGAAGAAGGGTATAAGCTTCCTGAGCATTTAAGAGAGACATATACTAGGTTTAGAACTCTTATAGATAAAAATGCAAATGATTTGGTAGAAGCTGGTGCACTTAAAAAGGAGAACAAGATAAGTGACTATATAAAACACTACTATGAAAAACATATAGAAGATGGTAGTTTTGTAGAAAAATTTTATTTCAATAGTCGTTTTAAAGCAAGGAAGAGTTTAACGAGAGATGAGCAAATTGCTTTAGGCATGATAGAAGATAGCAACTTTGCACTTCCTAAAACTTTAGCAGAACAAAGAGTGCAACTACTCAAAGCAAATACTTTAAAGCAAGTGGCTGATAAGTTTGGAAAAAAAGAAATAGCAGATGGGCTTGTACGTATGAGTGATGAGACTATGGGTGGTGGTATCTACAAGTATGGTGCACTTGCTGGTAAGTATGTACCTAAAGAGGTGGCAGATGCAGTTAAAGGGGCTGGACTAGTAAAAGAGAATATGGGTATCTTGGAAAACTATTGGTACCCTATCATAGATCATATCAAAGTCAACGTTACTGTTAAAAATCCTTTTACTCATCTATATAATGTTGGCTCAAATGTGATGCTCGCTTTTATGAGAGGAGATATGACCTCTTTTGTGAGAATTTTAAATATGGCAGCTACTGATAAAAAAAGATTTAGTGAGCTTGTAAAAAAAGCAAATAAATATGGATTAAACTCTTATCTTGGTGAAATGGAAAATATGGATACTTTAGGTATTGGTAAAGATCCTATTATGGTGACTATACTCAAAAATGCTTACCTCTCAAAAGGAAGTAAAACAGGAGACACTGCTAGGAGAATGTATGATTGGGAAGATAAGATTTTTAAACTAGCTAACTTCTATAATCAGATAAAAAAAGGCATAGATGAAAAAAGAGCCTTTAAACTAGCAAATGAGGCTTATGTAGATTATACGACACCTCTTCCTGGTGCGGTGAGAAACTTGGATAAAAGTGGCTTAATGCCTTTCATTCATTATAGCTATAAATCTACGCCTATGGTACTGAAAACTATTGCCAAGCACCCTTTTAGGTTTGCAATGCTTCAGGCTGCCATGATAGGAACTGGTGCATCTTCTTGGCTAGGAGATAATGAAAGAGAAAATCTATATAAACCTAAATGGGCAAGTAGCGGTTTTATCCCAAATGTATTAGGTGCTAAGAGTTGGGTTGATTTGGGTAGTGGTTGGTATCTAAATGCAGGAAGACTTGTTCCAGGTATGAGATTTGATGGTTTTGATACTTTAGAGTTTAGTGGTGGATTTGTAGGTGGAACTATAAAAATGTTAGGAGGAAAAACTCCACTTGACTACAATATAGATGGTAAATATGATGATGTGCCCACAAAGATAACTAAACGCATACTAGAAATGGCTAAGAACTATCTTCCACCTCTTACCTTTGGTAGATATGGTCAAAGAATCGTAGGCAAAGCTACAGGACTGTATGACCCTAAAAACTATTATGATGAGCCTATGGGTTACGATGAAATGCTCATACGTGGTGCTGGTGTTCGTCATTTCAATGAGAAAAAAGAGTTACAAAGCAAAGTAAGAGCTGCTAAAAGTACAATGAAGTATAAGAAGAAAAAGAGTGATAGTATGCTTGATAAACGAAAAGCTGATACTAAATTTCAGTTGGATCTGAGAAAGATTAATAGTGCAGCAAGAAGAAAGGGTTTGCGATTGGATAAGGTGAGGTAGTTCTCACCTTTCATTTATTGATTTGCTATGTCTGAAGGTTCCAAATATAATAGAATATCTTGATAGGTATCTTGTGCCACTTCCATGTCAATAAATGTCCACTTTATTTTTTCACCATTACTAGCAATAAATCTGATAGTACAATCTGGTCCATCTATTATTGGTGAAAATGTTGTAATATTATCCATATTAACAGGTTTGCTATTTGAGTTCGAGTCATAAATCCATTTTGCCATTTTTTGTCCTTAATATAATATTTTGATGAAATCATATCGAAATAGCTATAATAATCTCTTTACAATAAGAGAGAAGGCAGAATCCACGCTGCCTTCAAAGAGGGTCTTTACACTTTCTTTGGTACAATGAAGTTAAGCTTTTTTGTAAAGCTCACAAACTGGGCAACGGTTTGTATGCCACTCACAATCGCAAGTTGTAGGGTGGCTCTTTGTCTTTTTGTTACATTACT
>NZ_JADGFC010000072.1 GCF_016744025.1 Sulfurimonas sp. | reverse complement strand
AAATACAAAACTCCGTATGAAGTGTTTTTCAGTGAAATGAGTAAAAGATTAGCTAGCTAATTTAGGTGGAAATTGCACTTGTTGTTGGAATTGGCGAAAGCTAAAGATGTTCATATGAGTTTTATAAGTGCTTTGGGCAGTGTTTTTTGTGAAGTAAAAGAGACAGCAGAAATAGTACTTAAGTAACTACTCTGCTTCCTTTGCCATTTTTTCAACTTCGCTTACAAATCTATCGACAAGTTCGTCTTCGTTTAAGTTAGCGACAACTTCGCCTTTTACCATTACAAGACCTTTCCCTTTTCCATAAGCTATTGCAACATCAGCGTGAGCTGCTTCGCCAATAGCATTTACAACACAACCCATAACAGAAACGTTTAGTGGGGCAGTTATGTGTGCCGTTCTTTTTTCTATCTCTGCAACGGCAGAAACTAAGTCTGCTTCGATGCGTCCACAAGTAGGACAAGAGATAATATTAAGACCATCAGGCATCGCACCGCTATCTTTAAGAATTGCACGTGCAACATTTATCTCTTCTTCTAATTCACCTGTAATAGATACACGCATAGTATCACCGATACCATCTAGTAAAAGTGCACCAAGTCCAATAGAACTTTTTACAGTAGCGTGAAAAAGAGTTCCAGCCTCAGTAACTCCAAGGTGAAAAGGATAAGAGTTTTTAGGACGTAACATTCTATATGCTTCTACAGTCCTCCCAACATCACTAGCTTTTAGAGATACTTTTATGTCAGTAAATCCTAAGTCTTCTAAGTACTTTATATTGTACTCAGCAGATGCAACCATTCCTTTTGCAGTTTGTCCATACTTGTTTAAAAACTCTTTTTCTAGTGAACCTGAGTTTACACCGATTCTAATAGGAATATTACGAGCTTGGCAAGCTTTTACAACTTCGGCAACTTTTTCTTTTGAACCAATGTTCCCTGGATTGATACGAATACAGTCAACAACTTCAGCAGCAATGAGTGCAAGTTTATGGTTGAAGTGTATATCTGCAACAAGAGGGAGCTCTATTTGCTCTTTTATTGACTTAAGTGCGAGTGCATCTTCCATATTTGGAACAGCACAACGGACTATATCACAACCTGCGAAGTGAAGTCTTTTTATCTGTGCAACAGTAGCTTCTACATCTGAAGTTTTTGAAAATGTCATAGATTGAGTAGGTATAGCAGCGTCACCACCAACTGCAACATCACCTACAAAAATCTGTTTAGTTTTTACTCTATTAATCATAAATAGATTTTAGCTAGTTTGCTATAAAGGGTCGCTTTAAATACAATAGTAGTTAGAGTTGTCTCTGTGCTTTGTCAAGAAGAGTTTGAAGAGTGGCACCTTGGTAATCATTGATTTCAGAACAAGCGATACTTATATTGATTTTTATACCTGTATCGTTTATATGTATAACTTGTTCAGCCGCATTGCGGATTTTTTCTGTAAGCTTTTGCACAATACTCAGCTCTAAATTAGGAAAAATTAGTAAAAATTTATCTTTATCATATCTTCCAAATATATCAGTGTTTCTTATTGTATAACTGATACTTCTACTTAGTTCAACAAGTAATATATCTCCAATCTCTTCGCCATAAGTCTTATTTATTTTTTTCAAGTCTTTATATTGTATAAATATTGCAGATATAGGGATACTAAGTCTTTTTGAGAGAGCAAATTCATAGTTTGCAAGTTCAAGAGTATGTCTTTTATTATATATCTTAGTTAGATTATCATGCTGAACAGGAGTAGATATATGTTTACCTGCTTTTTCAATCTTATTCGTAAAGATGATAATATTATAAGCGATGATTGGAGTAGTTATACTAGGGATTATTATAGATAATAAAGCCCCAATACCGTAGTAACCAAAAGATTCAAAGTTGAAAATTGAGTCAACAATTAGCATAATAAACATGACTAATATTAAAGAGGCAAGAATAGTAAAAAAAGTAAGTACAAAAATTTTGTTAAATTTATTTGTACTAGTAAAAGTGTTATAAATATTTGTTATTGTTTTCATCGAGAGCATTTTATTGAAAATGTCTTTTACATTTACTTTATTGAAGCATCTTTATAACAAATTTCTACGAGATGTAGAAACTTGTTATATATTTACTCTAGAATTTGAAAGTTAGGTTTGTATAAACATATCTTCCAGGTTCATTAAGAAGCATAATATCTGTTGCTCCACCAGCTACTAGTGTTAAGTCAGCGTATGTATTACTCTGTGCATACGCTTCATCTAGTAAGTTGTTAATACCAATAGTAAAATCAAAACTTTTGCTAACTGCATGTTTAACTTTTAGATTAAGAATAGCCCAAGCACCTAACTCTTGCTCTCCATTGTCTGCATCATAATCACTCCATTTGTCAGAAGCTTGAACTTCAAGAGTAGCTAAACTATCATTTTTATATTCATAGTTAAGAGCTATATTCCCTCTTAGTGGCGTAATATCTGCTAAATTTTTATTAGTTTGACCGGTTAAAGCTTTATCTTTTTCACCTCTTTTATATGAGATGCCAGCATCAATAGTTATGTCATCATTTGCGTAGTACGAAGAAGATAATTCAGCTCCATAGACAGTTGCACCAATATTTTTAAAAGCATTTGAAGTTTGACCTTTTTGATAATATATATAATCACTAAGTATAGAATAAAAACCTTTTATTTTTAACTTAAATGCGTCGTTGTCAGTTTCGTAACCAAAATCAATTTCTCTATTTGTAGTTTGATCTAAGCCAGGACTACCAACTTGGTTACCACTTTTTCTAAAGTATAACTCTCTTGCATCTGGAACACGAGAGGCTTGACCAAATCCTATAAATAGTTTATTATCTTTGTCTAAATTATATGTAGTAAATATATTTGCATTCAGTGCTGAATAGTTTTGTGTATTATTATTAGCATCTTCAGATTTTATTTCAGTTGAGTCATATCTTGCACCAACAGAAACTTTAATTGCACCGAAAGTTTTTGCATCTTTTACAAATATAGCCATATTTTGAGTATCAGTATCTGCAATACTTGTTGCTTTAAAAGCACCTGTAGTATTATTTATATAATGACCTTTCCAAGTTCTTTTACTAGCATCTAAACCAACTAAAAGTTTATGCCCACTAATGTCAAAAGTATTTTTAAGTTTTAAGCCTTGCATACTACTTTTCATATGATTCGTAGTATTACTTCCCATATTAGCAGCATTTCTATACTCTGTACTCATTGGATGATCAACATCAGAATAATAATATTGTAGATTAACATTTTTATAAGTATCATTTACTTGGTCTACATTATATTCAACACTATAAATATTTGAATCATCTCTAATAGCGTCCATTGGAGTATTTGGATAAAGAATATCAGTACTTCTATTGGCTGTGTAGCTTAAACGAAGCTCTTGGTTTTCAGCTGTAGTTATAAAAGCTTTAGACAGGATAGAGTTTTTCTTATATGCTTTAAGATCTTCATTCTGTGATTGATATTTATTTCCATTAACTGAAGCATTTTTTTTTGTTTGTTGAGAAAGAGTATCCCCATTACCATCTCTATACTGATCACTTGATTCACTAGAACCACTTACTAAAACACGAACTAAGTCGTTCCCCCCGCTCATAGTTCCTCCAACTTTTTTATAACCAAAACTACCTATTCCAAAGTTCACTTCACCATGTAGTTCTTTTGTAGGAGCTTTAGTTGTTATTTTAATACCACCACTCATAGTTCCAAAAGTCTCTACATCATAAGGGCCTTCAGTAACTTCTACTGTTTCGATCTGATTTGCTAGTATGTGAGAAATTGGAGGATCCATTCTATTTGGACATGCTCCACAAACTTTTGTACCATCAACTTCTACAGATATATTATCTCTTTTTTGACCACGTATAAAGACATCATTGGCAATCCCACTACGACGATTCATATCTATACTAGGAACACTTGTACTAAGTGCATCAGCTAAGTCTGCTGAGACTTGAGCGTTTTGACTAACTTCTGTGATAACAGTTGATTCTACACTAATTGGTGCTAGTTCTACTTCACTTGCGTATAGTGAAACAATAGCTATCAGTGATAGAGGTATAATTTTCTTCATATGACTTCCCTTTATTTTTTTAATTTGTTTATAGTATAAAAAGAGTGTTAGGAAAGTGTTAATTTGTTTATAAATTACTGCTACTATTCGAATATGAGTAAAATAGAAAAGATAAAAAGAGTGTTTTTAGTAGCAATGGGTTTTGGATTAGCAACGTATCTTATAATGAGTGGAATGGCAATGATAGAACAAGAAGAGTTATCTGAGAATAACTCCACTAGAGAAGTTCATAGTAACACAGTGAAGTGATCCGTGCTGTTTTATGAGAGTAGAGCAATCAACTCCGATAATGTCCCTATTTGTGAATGTAGCTCTAAAAATATTTAGCGCTTCTTCATCTTGCTTAACTCCATAAGTTGGAACTAAAACAGCACCATTAACAAATAAAAAGTTTGCATATGTCGCAGGCAGTCTCTCTTTCTCAAAATACACAGCATCAGTCATCGGCAATGCAATAAGTTTAAACTTATGTTTAGATGCAAGACTCACAAGTTCTTCTTGCATAAGTTTTAACTCTTTATAGTGTTCATCATTCTTATCTTCGCATCTAATATACATAATCGTTTCTTCATCAATAAATCTTGCAAGAGTATCTATATGAGAGTCAGTGTCATCTCCGGCTAAGTAACCATGTTCCAGATATAGAATTTCAGTTGAGCCAAAAAAGTTATTTAATTTATTTGTAATTTGTGTAGAAGTTAACTCTGGGTTTCTATTTTTATTTAACATACACGCTGAGGTAGTAAGTATCTTGCCAACTCCATTACTCTCAATAGCACCACATTCAAGTACAAAGTCTACAGATTCTAATTTTGCGCTATATCTATGAGAAATCATTTTGTTCATGAGATTATCTTTAGATGATTCAAACTTTTTACCCCATGCATTAAAAGTAAAATCAAGGAGTTTAACTTCTCCTTTGTCGGAGACACAAAGAGCAGAGCAGTCTCTAGCCCATGTATCATTTGTTTCATACTCTTGAAAATACAAGTTAGTATTTGCTTTGAAGTTCTTCTTTACAGACTCCACATTATCACATACAACAAGACATTTTTGATATTTTACAATCTCATTGATGATACTTATAAAACATTCTTGTGCTTCTTCTAAATACTCAATCCAGTCGCTATTTGCGTGAGGAAATATAATCTGTGTAAAACTTTGTTCTTCAAATTCAGCTATTAAGCTTTTCATAGATATAATTCCTTTATGGCTTATATAACTTTAAATAAAAATAATTTTTTTAATAATCTCGATATTATCGCATCTCACACCAAAAGCAAAGATAAAATAGCAATAGTTTTAAAAGATAATGCATATGGACATGGACTAACAGAGATAGCTTCTTTGGCAAATGAATATGGAATAAAAAAAGCTGTTGTGCGAAGTGAAGAAGAGGCTCGCAGTATACAAAATAACTTTGAGTACATCTTAGTTTTAGCTTCTATCCCTGATAAACCAAGCTCAAAGATAAGATATACGATTAATGATATCAATAGTATAAATAAATTTCCAAAAGATACATTGGTAGAACTAAAAGTAGATAGTGGTATGCATCGCAATGGCATAAACAAAATCGAACTACGAAGTGCATTTATAAAAATTAAAGATGCAGGACTTATTCTTGAAGCTCTCTTTACTCATCATCGCTCAGCTGATGAACTTACCAGTGAGTGGTTTTGGCAAAATTCAAACTTTAAAAGTGTAAAAGAAGAAGCAAATGCTTTAGCTCAAGAGTTTGGATTAACTCCACTTAGATTTCACTCAGCAAACTCTGCATCTCTTTTTAGAACTGATTCTTTTGATGAAGATATGGCAAGAGTTGGCATCGCATCTTATGGTTGTCTAGAGGCTTGTGAGAAGCTTTTACCAGTTCTGTCTTTATATGCGGACAAACTCTCTTCAAGAGAAGTAAAAAAAGGTGAGAGAGTTGGATATGGAGGTATATTTACAGCTAAAGTAAACTGTGTGGTATCTAACTATAACTTTGGTTATGGGGATGGTTTTTTACGAAACTCATCAAATGACTTTGTAACTTCAAGTGGAGTAAAACAGATAGGAAGAATTTCTATGGATAACAGCTCATTTATATCAGAATCAGAAAATCTTTTAATATTTGAAAATGCTGTAGATGCAGCAAAAACTGCTAACACTATAAGTTATGAAGTATTAACCTCTTTAAAAACATCTTTAAAAAGAGAGATTATTTAAGGTAGTATTCTTCTACTTTGCCAATACCTTTGTTTCCAGTAAGGATTGTGCAGACTAGAGATGCTAACTCCATTTTTTTGTGAGGTATGCATAAATTTATCACTATCTATTATGATTCCTGCATGTCTTGTATCAAATCCTGTTTTGAAAAATACTAAGTCACCTTCTTGCGTAGAGTTTTTACTTATTAGATAACCTTTTTTTACTTGATCTTTTGTAGTTCTAGGTAGTTTTATACTAAAGGCATCCCTGTAAACTATCTGTATAAGCGATGAACAATCAAGACCATTTGTATTTATGCCTCCATACTTATAAGGAGTTTTATACCATTTTTTATATTCATGGTATAGAGCAGTTGTTATCCAGTTTTTCTTTTTTGGTTTGTATTTTGGGATTGCTTTTTTTTTGACTTGTTTAGAAGTTTTTGAATATTTAGAATATGGTTTTACATTTTTGCTAGAACATCCACTAAACAAAAGTAAGCCTAAGATAATTAGAGTTACTCGAATCATCTTAAACTGTCTTATTTTAAGAGTTTATCTTTATGATAGCATTTGAAAAAATAACACCATCAACACCAAGTATTGCCAACTCTTCTATCTCTGCTTCTTCTGTTATATGTATAAGAATTTTTGCGTCAAATAGATAGTTATTTGCAATGTTTTGGGCTGTTTTAGAAAGCTCTTTTGGTACAACAATAAATGAAGCACCAAGTGATGAAGCGTAAATTATTTCAGTAATAGTAGTAGCTCCAAGAGCTAAGATAATTTCGTTTGAAACTGTATGTTTAATTATTTCTAAGTTGTCTTCACTAAAGTCTAGATATATTGCCCCATTAGATGGAGTGTTTAGTATTGCATCTATATTAGTCACATGATAGAAATTTTCACTCTCTATAAATCTATGTCCATATATATACATTATGCCTTCTTTAAACATTCTTGCGAGCAGTAGTGTTTGTTATTGCTAAGGATTGTATCATCAACTTCACAGTAGATGCCACACTCAGCACACTCTATCATATCATTGCTTTGGGGTTGAGTTTTTTTATCAGTAGAATCTTTTTTGTTTTGCTTAATGGCAGGTTTCTTTTTTATAAATATAAAGTACACAGCTGCGATAAGTACAATTACTACAATCCATTGTGGTGACATTAATCTTCTCCTATTAGTAAGTAGTGTCTATTCTTAGTTTTTATAATCTTGTGTTTCATACTATCGTCAACTTCATCATAAACTCTTTCACCTTTATAAAAAAGCAGTTTTGAGTTTTCATCACGAAAGTTTTTGCTTAGGTTAAGTAGCATGTTTGTATCAGTAACGGCTCTTGAAGTTACAATGTCAAATATTTCATCTTCCATTTCTTCAACACGTTTTTTGACTACTATAACATTCTCTAAGCCTAAGTCAGCTTTTATAAACTGTAAGAAACTAGCTCTTTTTGCTAGAGGTTCGACGAGAGTAACTTTTGTATCAGGAAGAGCAAATGCTAAAATCATACCTGGAAAACCTGCACCGGTTCCTATGTCTAAAAGCTTCTTAACCTTTGGTAGGAAGCTAACTGGATAAACAGCATCGTAGATAAATTCATCGATAGAATTTTCATCTTTAGCCCCAGTCATATTATGGATTTTATTCCATTTAAATAGATGTTCTTTGTATTTTTGTACATTGTAAAAAAAATCATCAGGTAGTTCAATATTATCTGTAATTAGGGTAGCTTTTAAATCCACTAAAATATCCTTTAAAAAGGACATTTTATCATATTATGAGAACATCTTTTTCATAGCTGTAAAAAATATTTTAAATAGACCCTTATTTCCTACTAATTCATTTACAAAATTATCATAAGTAGTATTGTTTTCATCTAAAAAATCACGTAAATATTTTTCACTCGCTTGCATCCCACCTTCTTTTTCTACCTCTGAAAGTTTTGCATAAATAGGAATCATTGTATCTATAGCTTTTTGTGGAGCAGCTTTTCTAAAAGCAGTGTGTGAGATTATTTCATTTGTGATTGGGTCTACTTTTGGTTCAAAGTCTGTAACAACCCAGTAGTAACTTCCGTCTTTGGCTAAGTTTTTAACAACAGCCATAAAGTTTTTACCTTGATCAATCCTATCCCACATGAGTTTAAACGCAATTTTTGGCATATCAGGATGTCTAACTATAGAATGTGGCTGACCGATTAGTTCAGATTCACTATAACCTGAAATCTCAACAAAGTAATCATTACCATACTCTATAATCCCTTTTGTATCTGTTTTAGAGACTATATACCTTTTTTGACTTAATTTTATTTCATTATTTTTAGGCTCCGGATGCTTCAATTGTATATCCTTAAAAATTATTTAAAACAATTATATACTTATTTTTATTAATTTTATGTAATAATGTGACAAATTTAAATAGAGCATAAAAAAATGGATAAAACACAGACAATAGAATCAATTAGAAATGCAAGAAGAGCTCATGAAGCTCAGATGAGTAGGATTGAATCCGCCATTCAAGGGTGTAAAGTGGATAATCCAACAACTGTTTCAAAAACAGAATGTATCTTCGGTTTATGGCTGTATGATGAGAAGAATCATTTGCGTGATATAGTGGGATCCTTCTTTTATGACAATATTGAAGTCTTACATTCACAGTGGCATCATGAGTACTTTAGACTATTTGAAATATTATTTAAAGAAGAAAAAAAAGGTTTTTTATCAAATATGATAGGATCTAACAAACTAAGTGAGATGCAAAGAGATAAGGCAAAACTTTACTACTCAGAACTCGAAGTTACAACACAAAAGCTTTTAAAGGTTTTAGGTTCTGCACAGAGAAGAATATGTGCTTTGCAAGAGTCTAAATTTTATTGAGTATAATACGAAAATGAAATCACTTATACTACTTCTAATATTTACAGCACTTATTTTAAATGCTGATAAAAACTGGATTGAAATAAAAACTACAGATAAAACTCAAAAAGTACAAACTAAGCCAAAACTTGATTTATCTCAAATACAACCTATAAATAAAATGATGAAAAATTTAAAAATAGTTAAAGAGTTGATTGATAATACTAAGAAAGAAAAAGTAGTAACCAATGATAAGAATTGGTTTGTGCTTAACTCTAAGGAAAGCAATTGATAATTTTAGACTTTGAAACAAACTCGGCAAATGTTCACGATGTAATTGAAGTAGCTGCTTTTCGTGTTGAATTATCAGATAATGAATATAAGATTATGGATACTTTTCATCGTTATTATTTATCTGAGTATGCGGTAAATCCTCATGCTCTAGCAGTACATAAACTCTCTCCTGAGAGACTTGAGAGACTTAGAAAAGATGTAGATTATGAAGAGTACTTTGAAGAAGATGCAGACTTTAAAGAGTTTTGTAAAGATACTAAAACTTTAGTTGCTCATAATATATCATTTGAATTAAGACATATTGGAAATTTAGTTTCTTTTGAAAAGCATTTTGTACAATGAAAGAAAATAAAAAAATTGTAAAAGCAACTAATGTTAAGGGCAATCTAAAAAATCCAAAACTTATTGAGACTTGTTTTTACTATAACATTGATTTTGATGATGAGCAGTATCATAGTGCAATTTATGATGTGACCAAGACTTTGGAGATACTAAACAAGATGGAGTTTAAAACTTAAAAGTTGTACCTTTTTGGTTAATAATATTATAGATAATTATAAAATGAGATATAATAAGTATTATTATTAGGGGACAAATGAATAATATTGCTTATATTGATACTGAAGTCGTTGTTAATAGTGGCAAAATTGATAGACTTGGTTTACTCTTAAATGACATAAAACAATCAACAACTTCCATAAATGACATTAAAATTTCCCTTGAACAAAATCAACCAAATTTTCTTAGTGGTCATAATTTTATAGATCATGACAAGAAATTTTTATCTCAAACTAGCCTTAGTACAATAGTAAATACAATACCAATAATAGATACATTGTTCTTATCCATGCTTTTGTTTGTAAATAAAAAAACTCATAAGTTAGATAAGCCTTATAAGACAGAAATAAATATTGAAAATAAACCACTTGGAGATGCACAATAAACAAAATCATTATTTATTTTATTAGATAATAAATTTAATAGTTTAGAATTAGAACTTCGTAATGTTTTTACATATCTTTTACACGAAGATAAATATTTTAATGGATATTTTAGATACAAAAATCTTAAACCAATTGATACAGATATTTACAAAATTATTAAAAATAAGATTTATTGTAATAGAGAAAAATTTGGAGAGATAATTAAAAACTATCCTACTGAATTGTCTTTTGTGATTTCCTACCTTTATTTGGATAATCAAGCTGCAATATCATCTGTAGTTTTGATAAGATACCCAAAGGTTGTAGAAATTTTAAAGGAATTAACATTTAATCAAAAAATTACAGATTTAGAACAATTTGCATTAGATGAATTCGACATACCTTCGTTTAGAGCATTTGAAAAAGAAAGCAATTTAATAGATAAAAAAGAAGTTGATTTGTTTTCAGATGAAAATTCTAGTGAAAATATAATATCACAAAGGGATATTATTGTTAATGGATTAGGTAGCGATTCTATACTGACAATATTACCAACAGGTGGTGGTAAAACTTTCACATTTCAGATGCCAGCACTCATAAAAGCAAAAGCATATAAAGGTTTAACTGTTGTTATATCTCCTTTGCAAGCATTGATGAAAAATCATGTAGATAGCTTTAAAGAGAAAAATCAAAACTTTAGTGTTGTAGCGATTAGTGGTTATCTTAGTCCCATTGAGAGAATGGACATCATAACTATGGTAGAGAATGGTGTTGTTGACATTTTATATGTTGCTCCTGAAGCACTTCGTTCTAACTCTATTTTTAACGCTCTACAAAAAAGAATCATAGAAAGATTTGTAATAGATGAAGCCCACTGCTTTTCATCATGGGGACATGATTTTAGACATGATTACTATTTTGTAGCAAACTCTATTAAAGAGCTTGAAGATAGTTCTGAATTTCAACTAAAAATTCCAGTTTCATGTTTTACAGCAACAGCAAAACCAGAAGTATTAAAAGATATAAAGAAATACTTTTTTGATAAGTTAAACATAGAGCTAAAAGAATTTATAGCATCAAGTAAAAGATACAACCTTGATTATAGAGCTATAGAAGTGAATAGTAAAAAAGACAAGTATGAGCAATTAATAAAAGAGTTGGTTCGAATAGGTAAAAAACCTACAATTATTTATATACCCCAAAATGCTAGAGAGTGCAGGGAGTTAAGTGAAACACTAAATAGTGATGAAAGGCTATATCAACAAGATTTAGTAATAGAACCATTTTATTCAAAAATAGATGATGAGATAGAAAGTGGTAAAAGAGAAGGTAGGGATAAGAGTGGGATACTGAATGATTTTATAGATAATAAAATAGATATAGTAATCGCAACAACAGCTTTTGGTATGGGCATAGATAAGCCAGATATACAAACTGTTATTCATTATGAACAATCTGATAGCTTAGAATCATATTTGCAAGAATCTGGAAGGGGTGCAAGAATTGAGACATTAAAAGCAGAGTGTATAGTTTTATACTCCAAAGATGATTTTAATAGAACCTTTATGCAACTTAATCATTCAAGACTTGAATATCATGAGATAGAAAGAGTTGTTAGAGAACTGAAAAAGATGAAAAGAGATGAAATATATCTTTCTCCGAAGCAAATAGCTGAGAAAATGGGTATTGATACAGAAGATTCTAATATTGAATATGAAACTATGATAAAAACTGCTTTACTTGAACTTGAACAAGCCGGAATTATAGTTAGAGGAAGAAATAGCTATAAAATATTTGCAACTTCTGTTGATAAAGAGAAAAGAAGTATGAGCCATGTTCATGATGTACTAGATCCTAAGCAAGAAGAATATGAACATATATACGAATATATGATTCTTATTATGCAAAATATTATTCAAAGAAGTAAGCTTGATGCTATTGAAGTAGATGACTTGGCTGATATAGTTGGAGTAAGAAAAAATGTTATATTTAATGTGTTATATGCTCTTCAAAAAGAAGAATTATTAGAATATGATAATGATATTAGTATATACGTTAAAAAATCAGTTAAAAAAGATTTTCAAAAATATTTTGAGATGGAAAAATTAATATTTGAATCACTAAAATATTTACCAGAGTATGAAACAAAATTAGATTTGAGGGAGATAAATAGTTTTACAAATAGTGGTTCAAATAATAATATCAAAATGATTAAAAAAATCATTCAAAGTTGGACTCATTTATCAAAACTAAAACAAAATATATTTAATGCATATTTTCATAAAGATATTTGTAACTTTGAGTTAGATACAAATGATATAAATAAGCTTGAAAATTTAATCAAGATTAGAAAACAAACATGTGAATTTATTATCAAAAATATTCTAAAAGAACTTAATGGTAAAGATGATGGAGAGATTGAGATATCAACTAATAAATTGAAAACAGAATATGATTTAATACAAGAATTGACTTTAAATGGATTTCACCATTCACTAGTATATTTACATGAACTTATCCAAGATAGCTTCAATCTGAGACGGGGAAGGTTGATATATTATCAATCATTTAAAATAGATAAAAAAGAAGATATTCATAAGCGCTTACCATATGGAAAAAGAGACCATTACAATAAAAGTTTAAAACCATACTATGAACGGAAGATAGAGTCTATTCATATACAGATAGCATTTCTAGAACGATTGATTAAAGAAGGATGGAATAAAACATCTGAATTTGTACAAGATTATTTTGGAATGGAATATAGCAAGTTTAAAAAGAAGTATAATTTTATAGATAAGGAGTGGAATGTCCCCTATAAACTAGACAAACTTTAATTCAGTAATTTAGATAGAATAATACAAATGTGTTATGAGATTTAATAGGATTAAAAATGGCAAGA
>NZ_JADGFC010000071.1:4325-13437 GCF_016744025.1 Sulfurimonas sp. | reverse complement strand
TCAACTGCACCATGAGATTGAAAAACTACGTAATTTAAATAAGTATGACTATACTGGAAAGTTTTTATTAGGAAATTCTGAGGAGTTTCTATCTGACCTTGACAACCTATCAAAACTAACTACTAGTTTCAATGAATCTGCTCATAAATACTATATAGAAAATCTTACAAATGAAGAAGAAAAAAATCAAAAACTTAAAAATGCTTTTTTCTCAATAAACACATTTTTAGATGCCATGATCATTAAAAATATTTCTTATAATGAAGAGAAGTTTCACGTACTTGAAAAAATAACTGTATTTGCATTTATACTAACATTTCTAACTACATTTTGGTATAGACGAAGACTAAACTCAATATACACAGATGTTTTGCATTTATATGCTATTGATAAAAATAAAAAAGATTATGAGATTTTCTCAGAAGAAGCAGACGCTATTAAACTTAGAATGAATAGAAAACCTGTTTTAACCGACAATCCGGCTATGCTAGACCCTGTTACTCAGATAAATAACCATAAGGGTATGCTAAGTTCTTACGGTCATAAAAAAGGTATGAAAGATAGTAATTTCACATCTGTTACTATCTTTGAAATAGATAATTTTTCTAAACAAAAAAGAGCATTCTCTCAAGAGTTCACACAGGCTGTTCTAAAAAAAGTTGCTTTTACTATATCTCTTCATGAACAAGCTACTGATGTAATAGCTAGAACAGACTATAATCAGTTCACAGTTGTTATATCAAGAGCTTCTAAAGAGCAATCTTTTAAAGATATTGATATCATTCGTCAGAGTATCTCTGAAATCAAATTCAAAGCTCCTGGTGGAAGCCCTATCACTATTACAGCAAGTGGTGGCTTTATAATCAAACCAAATAATCAATCTTTAGATGAATCACTTAGACAAGCTAAAGAAGTATTACAACATGCAAAGAAAAAAGGTAAAAATACAATTTCTCAAATCAGAAACCTAGAGGAGCATGAGCTCTAACATAAAAGTTACTAAAAGTAACTTTCTTCATTTAAATCACTAATTTATGTTCCAAATAGTAACAAATTAAAATCTCCTCACGATATAATCAAAAATATCTAAAATGAAGGAGAGCTAATGAGTATTCCTATCTACACGTACGATGCGATCGTTGTTGGCGCTGGTCTAGCTGGTTGTGCAGCGGCTAGAGAATTACAAAAAGCAGGAAAGAAAGTTGCAGTTGTTACTAAACTACACCCTTTAAGAAGTCACTCAGGGGCAGCGCAAGGTGGTGTTAATGCAGCGATTAGCGATGAAGACAGCATTGAGTTACACGAATTTGACACAGTAAAAGGTTCTGATTATCTAGCAGATCAAGATGCAGTTGAATTTTTATGTCAAAAAGCTCCTGAGACTATCCGTTGGGTAAAAAGAATGGGTGCGGCATTTAGCCGAACTTCTGATGGGAAAATTGCTCAAAGACCTTTTGGTGGTCAATCTTCTCCTCGTGCATGTTATGCAAAAGATAGAACAGGGTTAACTCTTCTACAAACTATTTATGAGCAAGCTCATCGTGCAGGTGTTAAGTTCTGGGATGAATGGTACGCAGCTGATTTGATTTATAAAGATGGCAAAGTTAGCGGTATTGTTGCTTTTAATATTCGTGATATGCAAACTGTTATCTTTAACGCTAAGTCAGTTATGTTCGCAACTGGTGGTTATGCTCGTTCATATAAAATCAATTCTAATGCTCATGCAAATACTGGGGATGGTCTTTCTATTGTTGCTCGTCACGGTCTTCCACTAGAAGATATGGAATTTGTACAGTTTCACCCATCTGGTCTTGCCGGAAATGGTGTTTTAATTTCTGAGGCAGCTCGTGGTGAGGGTGGAAAACTTTTAAATTCTGATGGCGAAAGATTTATGAAGAGATACGCTCCAAATGCAATGGAGCTTGCTTCTCGTGATGTTGTTGCTCGTGCAATCTTAAATGAGAGCAGAGAAGGACGTGGAGTTGGTCCAAACAAAGATGCAGTATACATTGATGTAACTCATCTTGGACGTGACATTATTATGCAGAGACTTCCAGAACTTCGTGATTTAGCAATAACTTTTTTAGGTTTAGACATGATTAAAGAGCCTATTTTAATCTCTGCAACTGCCCACTACTCTATGGGCGGTATTCCAGTAAATATTGCTGGTAACGTTCGTCGTAATAATAATGAAACTATAGAAGGTTTTTATGCTGCAGGTGAGTGTTCTTGTGTCTCTGTACATGGGGCAAATCGTCTTGGAGCAAACTCCGTACTAGAAGCTTTATTATTTGGTCGTTTTGTTGGTAAAACAATGGTTAAAGAAATTGACGGTATTGAATTACGAACTGCAACACAAGCAGATGCTAAAACTGCATTAGATGAAATAAATTTTCTTTTAACTAATAATGGAGAAGAGAATATTGCTAAGCTTAGAGAAGAACTTCAACAGTGCATGACAGACAATGCAGGAGCATTTAGAACAGAAGTAACTTTAGATATTGCAATAGTAAAAATTAAAGAACTTCGTATTAAGTTTAAAAATATTCGTATTAAAGACAAATCAAAAGTATTTAATACTGAACTTCAAGAAGCTATAGAGTTTGGTCATATGCTTGATTACTCTTTATTTATTGTTGAGAGTGCAGTTGCTAGAAAAGAGAGTCGTGGCGCTCATTATAGAGAAGATTTTGATTCTCGAGATGATGAAAACTTCTTAAAACACACTATGGCATGCATGGATGAAGAAGGTAACATTGAACTTGATTATATGGATGTTACACTTGGCAAACATGAAGTTAAGCCTAGAACATACTAAGGAGAACTTATGAGTACAAATAAAATAACTACACAAAAAGTAAACTTCAAAGTATTTCGTTTTAATGCCGATGAAGATTATCTTCCATATTACGAAGATTATTATATGGATGTAACTTCTGGAGAGGTTGTATTAGATATATTAAACAGAATCAAATGGGATCACGATGGAAGTTTTTCTTACCGGCGTAGCTGTAGGCACGGCATCTGTGGTGCTTGTGCCATTAAAGTAAATGGTCGTTCAACTCTAGCTTGCAAAGAGAGTATGACTGACATGATAGAGCTTTTTGGAAATAAACTGACTATTGAGCCGCTAAGTATTAAACGTGTAGTAAAAGATATGATTATTGATAAAGGTGATTTTTGGGAGAAGCATGATGCTATCCATCCTTACCTAATTTCCGATGTTCAAGAACATCCAGAGCATGAGCATATAGTTACACCTACAGAAGCGGAGGAACTACTAGAAGCAGATTTATGTATTCAGTGTGGTGCTTGTCATTATGCTTGCCCAGTTACTGAGATAAATGAAAGTTTTTTAGGGCCTGCAGCTTTTGCAAAAGCTTATAGATTTGAAGCTGATGTTCGAGATCAATCACATGATGAAAGATTACAAGAGCTTCATTCTGAGGAACAAGGTATTTGGGACTGTGTTAAGTGTTTTGAGTGTGCAGAGGTTTGTCCAAAGGATGTTAATCCAATAGATAAAATAACTAAACTACACCAAATGTTATTTCACGAAGGTGTTGCAACTTCAAATGTGGCTACTCGTCATGCAGTTGGATTTAAAAACTCTATCGCTAAGCATGGTTTGCTAGATGAAGGTAACTTAGTTCTATATTCTGAAGGTCCAGCAATAATTAAACACATTCCAGTTGCACTACAAATGTTTAAAAAAGGCAAAATTATTATGCCTTGGAATATGCCAAAATCAGATAAGCTTGATAAAATCAAAAAATTAGTTAAATCATCATCAACTGCAAAGTTCTAGGAGTAAAATATGAAAAAATTAAAATATGCACTTTTTACTGGTTGTACAGCTAAACAGAGTACTCCAGAACAGATGATATCAACTATGGCAGTAGCCCAGAAACTAAATATAGAGCTTGTTGAACTTACAGAAGCTTCATGTTGTGGTGCTTCTCATTTACAAGATTATGATGATTTTTTATCTCTGGTTTTAAATGCTAGAAATATTGCTTATGCTGAAAAACACGAACTAACCATGGTTACTATTTGTAACACTTGTCAACTCAATACTGCGATGACTAAAAATCGTCTTGATAATAACTCAGAACTAAAAGATAGAGTGAATGAAAAACTTAAAGAAGTTGATTTAGAGTATAAAGATACTTCTAAAATTACTCATTTTTTATATGCCATCATAGAAGATGTCGGTCTTGAGAAAATTAAAGACATGGTAGTAGCTCCGCTTAGTCAGTTTAACATTGCACCATTTTATGGTTGTCATAATATTCATCCATCAGAACTTCATAATGAGTCTAAAAAAACTCTAGAAAGTTCTTACCGCCCTACTTCACTTGATGATTTAATTATTGCGTGTGGTGGTAAAACAGTTGACTATGAAGAAAAAAATAAGTGTTGTGGTTTTCACGTAGAATTACAGGCTCCAAAAACTGCTTCTATTTTAACTGGTAATGCTATTGCTGGAGCGATGGATGCTAATGCCGATTGGATGGTAACACCATGTCCATTATGTCACTTAAAACTTGACACACAAACACATCATGCGTCTAAAGCTATTGGTCGTGAAGTTAAACTTCCTGTTCTGCATATGCAACAAATGATTGGTCTTGCACTTGGTTGCTCATCTAAAGAACTAGGTTTACAACACCATGTATCTAAAGTTGATTTCGTATAAAGTATTACTCCCAAGTGTTACTAGGGAGTAATACTTTACCCCATAGTAACACTCAGTCTTTTATCTAGCCAAACTAAGCCATTAAATGCTAAAGTAAATTAATAAAATTGTAGAATACAATAAAAAAATACTTGGAGTAAATTAATGCTAGAGATTAAACTTTTCAAATTTGACAGTAAAACAGACTACTTACCGTATTATAAAAGCTATAAAATAAAAAATATGCAAAGCGATACAATCGGTGATCTTTTAAAAAAAGTCAATGAGATTGAAAACTTTTCTTTTCTTGATGAAGAGAAGTTTTATCTTAGAGTGAATAATATATTTACGCCAACTACCACACAAGCAAATGACTTTATTACAGAGAAAAATCAAGAATTATTAATAGAACCAATTAGTATACTTAGAGCAAAAAATGATTTAATCATAGACATAGATGACTATAAAAATAAACTGTATATTTTAAGTGCTTTTTTAGAAGAAAAAGAGATTGAGAGTTTAATTAAAGAGAAGAAATTTCTTTTAGAATATTATGCTTCAAATACATTACACTTAGACAGAGATTATATTGGTGATCATGTTTTACTCTTAGCATCAGAGCTTATCAAATCTCAAGCAGAAAATAAAAATAAAATTTTTAAGATAATTGGTGATAAAGAAAATGGTATATTAAACCATACATCTCTTGAAAATAGAATTATAGAATATAAAGATAGTGAAGATGCTATTTTTAAGCTATCTATGGATTACTGTGAAAAAAACAGTATCGTTTACGTTGCTAAAGAATATAAAGAATATGATTTAAATAATGGCATAAAACAATACTTTGCTAATTTCAATATTGCTTGTTATAACTCTTTAGGTGACAACTCTTTTGAAAGTCTTATAGTTGAGAGTAAAGCAAACTACATAGAACTTGAGTCTAAAAACTTTGAACTACCTCCTTACTGTACAAATAAAAAACTTATACATCATATAGCAGGACATATACTCTTAGAAGCTAAAGATAACAATGCAGATTTTCTAATAGTAAATGATGAAGATGATTTATCAATATTTGATGCTATGCAAAAAAAGATTGAAAAAACAATTGGAAGAGAGATAGAATTACCAGTAGTGACTAAAGCAGAATTTGTACAACTACTCCAAGGTGAGAAAAATATTAACAAGCATAAAGTTAATCTGTCTTTTTTAGATTAATATCATGAGTAACTCTATAGAAATAATCTCTTGGAATGTTAATGGTATTCGTGCTGTAGCGAACAAAGAAGCTCTTAAATGGATTGATGAACGTCAGCCAGACATATTATGTCTTCAAGAGATTAAAGCGCTTGAAGAACAGGTACCAAAAGACATGTTTGAAAAAGAATATCAAGATGTTATCGTAAACTCAGCTACTAAAAAAGGCTATAGTGGAACGATGACTTGGAGTACACTTCAAAACGAGTACAACTCAACTTGTCAAGATATAGACACAATGAGTGAAGGTAGAATAGTTGAAACGCATTATGAAGATATAGTTCTTTTTAATGTTTACTTTCCAAATGGTCAAAAAGATGAAGAGAGACTTTCACTTAAGATGAAATTTTACGATGATTTTTTATCTCATTGTGAAAAACTTCGTGAAGATGGAAAATCAATTATTATTTGTGGAGATGTAAATACTGCACATAAAGAGATAGACCTTAAAAATCCAAAAGCCAACTCTAAAAAATCAGGCTTCTTACCTATGGAAAGAGAGTGGATGGATAAGCTTGTTGATCATGGTTATATTGATACATTTAGATATGTCAATGGCGATGAGATTGACAGATATAGTTGGTGGTCTTATCGTTCATCTGCAAGACTCAAAAATGTAGGATGGAGAATAGATTATTTCTTTATCTCAGAAGACTTGTGCGAAAATCTAGAAGATGCCTTTATCTTAGATTATATAGAAGGTTCTGACCACTGCCCAGTTGGGATAAGACTCTCTATCTAATAAAACACATCCCTTTTGTTTCGCTTGGGGCGCTATGCCCACTCATAGTGGAGAATACCATTGGCTAGCATTCCTAAAAGCTTGGCTTTTTCAAGCCAAGAAAATCTCTTCTTACTTAGCTTTAGGTCTAAACGCTTTTATAACTTCTTCGTTAGTCTCAATAAATGGACCTTCAAGTAAATCTATACAATATGGAACTGCTGGAAAGACTGCATCTAAACATTCACGAATTGACTTTGGTTTTCCAGGTAAATTTATAATAAGAGACTTCCCTCTAATTCCTGCAGTTTGACGAGAAAGTATCGCTGTAGGAACATACTGTAAGCTTACTTGACGCATTAGTTCACCAAATCCTGGCATCATCTTCTCACATACGTTCTCAGTAGCCTCAGGAGTAACATCCCTAAGTGCTGGACCTGTTCCGCCGGTTGTTACAACTAAACAACAATCTGCTTCATCACAAAGCTCTTTCATAGTATCTTCAAGTACATCCTGCTCATCAGGTATACATCTATAAACTATCTCAAATTCACTAGTTAAATAGTCTTTCATTGTATCTTGAATAGCTACACCAGAGATATCTTCATAGATACCTTTACTTGCTCTATCACTTGCTGTTATTACGCCTATTCTTATTTTGCTCATATTAATTCCTCATTTATTTATATATTAGTTTCCTGAGCAGATTTATTATTGGTTTTAAAAATCAGTTAATAAATCTACTTAATAAACTTTACTTAACTCGTTTGTAAAAAATGGTTTGCACTTTTAATATATGTTAGAGTTGATACTTGTAAAAAAAACTCTTTAGCTCCTCTAACATCTATAACTTTATCTTCTTGCGCTAGATAAACTTCTAACTTTACACCTTTATCAACAAGCATTTGCAAGGCTTCAAAATCCCATTCATAGTTTAGCAGTTCTTCTAGTTCTTCTTTAGTAGTTTGTACATGCTCAACTATTTTTTTCTCATACGGTTCAAAACATGAATTCATAAACTGATTCATATATGCCAATTCATTTTTAGAATAAGCTAATAACTGTAATTTTTTGAACTTCTGTGCTTTTCTTTGAAAAAAAGCAGGAGAGATTAATTGCAGAGTATCAACTCTTTTTCCAGATGCCAACTGCTCATTAACATAGTTAAATGCTTTGATAGCACCATAACTAAAACCTGATACTGAGTAGTCAGATTTATTTAAATACTCTTGGAAAAGATAAGACTCATTTTTTAGAGAAAATCCACTAAAGAACTGCATCTATCTCTTTTTTTACATCAACTTTTGTAATGCTTTCTCTTTCATTTAAAATATTTTCAACTTCAATAATTGCACCATTCATTGATTCTAAAAGCAATTTAGTTTCATTGTATAATCTATTCATTAAAGTGATGTTTTCTTCATCAAATGATATTAACGATGAACCCATACCATACTCTTGTAGCATCTTATTCACTAGTTCTTTTGCTTCATCCAAATCTACTTTAGCACTACTAGAATGTTCACTGAATTTTATATCAGATGCTACTATTCCTGAGAGAAGCATTTTTACTCTTGATTCTAACTCATGCTTAATTAATGGTTCATCTACACTTGGTGTTAATTTTTGATTTGAGAGCATTAACTTCTCAAAAGGAAGGTCAAAATAAGTTGCTGTGATTGCTTTTGCAGCTTGGTAAGTTATTCTATACTCTTTTTGTTTATCACTTAACATTTGAAGTTTTTTCTTTCCAAACATTACCTTATCTTTAACCTGATGAAAATGTTCTATATTTACTTGAAAATCATTTTGTCTAAGAGCTAGAAGTGCAGCTTCATTTACAAGTGCCGCCAAAGATGCACCATTGAAACCAACAGTCATATTAGCTACTGCCATTACATCTAATTCATGTGGAACTTTGTCTAGATATTTTTCTAAAATAGACGCTCTCTCTTTTTTTGTAGGAAGTTCAACAAAAACTCTTCTATCAAACCTACCAGCACGAAGAAGTGCTGAGTCAAGAATATCTATCTTATTTGTTGCAGCAACAACAATTACACCACTTTGACTTTCAAATCCATCCATCTCTGTAAGAAGCTGATTTAGTGTAGCTTCACGCTCATCATTTCTCTGTCCATCTCTTTTTTTACCAACAGCATCTATTTCATCTATAAATATTATTGAAGGTGCATTATTTTTAGCAGCGTGAAAAAGTTCATGAACTCTCTTTGCCCCCATTCCTACATATATCTGAACAAAAGAAGCACCACTTTGATAGAAAAATGGAACACCAGCTTCATGTGCTACAGCCTTTGCTATCATTGTTTTTCCTACACCGGGAGGTCCAACTAAAAGAACACCACGAGGCATCCTAGCTCCAAAACTTTTATATCTTTTTGGATTTTTTATAAAGTCTATAATCTCTTCAAGTTCAATTTTAACATCACTAATAC
>NZ_JADGFC010000071.1:0-4315 GCF_016744025.1 Sulfurimonas sp. | reverse complement strand
CATCACTTTTTATAGCTTCTACAGGAGAGTTTTGACTTATATCTATTCTTGAGCCTGATTGAACTCCATCACCTTCCAAAATTGGTGAGCGTTTTTGCCACCATCTAAGAAAAAGTGTTCCTAGTCCTAAAAATAATACTGCGAATAGAATATATACAAGTATACTAGAGTCAGAATCTACTTCTACCTTATAATCAACAAACATTTGTGGAGTAACTTGAGAAGATGCAATTTTATAAAACTCTGTTTGTGTTTTTAAATATACATAATCTCTAGTGACAGTAACATTTTTAACAGTATGGTTTTCAAGTATAGATTGTGCATCGCGTAGAGTAATTTCAGAAGCATTATCTCTTAGTATCGCAAATAAGACTAAAGCTATTATGATAAAAGCTGAAACATATAGTAAAACCCTGTTAATTTTAGAGCTTGGCATGATTAAATTCTCCTCTAACTTCATAGTTTTGTATATTTACCCAGTTACCGAGTAAATCTTCATCTGATTCAACCACTATCTTGTTAAAGTGTTGATCATGACCAATAAATAATGAATCCTTTTGACTCTCTAGTAAAACTTCAAGCTCGCCGCTAAAAGCTTTTCTAAAATCTAAGTTCTTACCCTTTATAATTGCTTCTAATTCATGTAAACGTTCTTTTGCTACTTTACCATTAACTTCTGGTTTTAGAGTTGCAGATGGTGTTCCATCTCGTTTAGAATATGAAAAAGAGTGCAGATGAGTAAGTGGTAAAGCTCTTACATTTATCATAGCTTCATCCCAAAGTTCTTGTGTCTCTCCTGGATGACCTGTAATAAAATCAGTACCTATTGCAAAACCTTTAGATGCTAACAACTCAAAAAGTTCTCTATCTTGCTTGTAAACATTTCTTCTGTTCATAATTTTTAGCATCTGAGGTGATGTATGTTGAAGTGCGATATGTAGATGTTTTTCAAGCCATGGTTCGCCTAATATTTCTTTAAACTCATCACTGATCTGTATAGGTTCAACACTTCCAAGTCTAATACGCCTTACACCACGAATCTGAGATATTTTTTTCATTAGTTTTGCTACTGAACTTCCAGTTTTTTGTCCATAACTTCCAACATTTGTACCAGTTAAAATAAACTCACCAAAACCATTTAGAGCTAGTCTAGTTATTTGTTCTAGTATTCGATCTTCATCCATACTTCTAGCATCACCACGAACAAATGGGATAATACAATATGAACAACGGAAGTTACAACCCTCTTGAATCTTTATAAATGCCCTACTTTTACCAACAAAGTCATCTACAACAGCTTCATCAACATGATTTAAATCACCTGGGTCATAAAAAGGTTTTTCAGAAGAAAGGAGAGTATCAATTTTTAGTTTTTCACTCTGTCCAAAAACACCGTGAACTCTTCCCTCTTCAAGAAGGCTTTCTCCTTTAGTATGTGCTCCACAACCAGTTAAAAACACCTTTGCATCCATTGTTTTTTCAACATGAGAAAGATATGAGCGAACATGAGAGTCAGCTCCGTTTGTAACTGTACATGAGTTAATAACAACAGCATCTGCTTGAGATTCATCTTGTGTTATCTCATAATCTTTTAAAGCACCTATCATTACCTGAGAGTCATAAAGATTTGTTCTACATCCAAAGGTTTTAAAAAAAACTTTTTTCTTCACTTAAACAACCTCGCTAGTATCAAAAGGAGCTTCTCTTCTCTCATCTTGAAGGTGTAATTTTTGTGTAGGGTATGCAATAGTAATATCATCTTCTTTATTAAATGCATCTACAATCTCAAGAGATATAACACTTCTAAGTGTTAGTGTTGCATAAGCATTAGTTAAATACCATGAATCAATAGATATACCATTTTCTTGAATAAAAGAAAATATTCTTGGTTCAACATTAGTGTTTTTAAGACTATACTGATTTCTAAGTTTATTTAACTGCTTTCTTGTAATATCAGTATATCCCTTAGAATATTTTTTCACTATCTCTTTGGCTAGGTGCATCGCTTTTTTATGATTTGAATCAAATGATATTGTTAGGGCAACACCATCCCAAACAGTCTTTAAAGAGCTGTGAGTGTAGTTAGCAATCATATTTGTAAAAACATAATTATTTGGTACAAATATTATTCTACCCGCTCTTCTATTTTTCGTAATTGCTGTCAGTGTGATATCTTCAAGTATAGTCATACGAAGAAGTGAAATATCCATAACATCACCAACATACTTCATACCGTCCATATCTACTCTTATTCTATCTCCAACATGTATACTTCCACCAATTACAATAACTAACCAACCAAGCATACTCATAAACCAATCTTTCATAGCAATTGCAATACCCGCAGATGCAAAACCTAGTATGGTTACAAGATAACTAGCATTTTCAATATAGTTAAAAAATATAATCAAAATAATAAGAGTAACGTTGATAAATGTAATAATTTTATTTGCCATGTAAAATCGTTCATTATCTGTAATATATTTTTTAACAAAAAACTTCAGTAAAAAGAATATTATAAAAACAACAAGAACAACAACCCCAATTTTTCCAAGTTTTAGGACTTGGACTTCAATGCCTTTATTTATATTAATCTCAATTATTTCTAGTCTTTTTTGGTAAACCTCGGCTGTCACTTCCATAGTCTCTAAGGCTGTTTCAAATCTTTCTAACTGTTTGATTTTTATCTCTGTGGCTTTAACATACTTTTTATCTATATCTAATGTAGCTACTTCAGTATAAATATTAATTTCTTTTTCTAAAAGAGTTATTAACTCTGCGAGTTTATTTTTTCTATTTATATAGTCATTGTAATCTGCATTAAGAGTTTTTATAAGAGAAATACCAGTAAAAATATCAAATGGATCTGTAATATCCAACTTCTCTTCAATATTTGGAGGCGTAATTATTTTTGAAAATGGAGCAGTGTCTTTTTCTTTTAACTTTTCAATCTGAGAAGTTAAAATCTTCTCTTTTGAGATTAATGCACTGAGTTCATCTTCTTGACTTGGAGTTTTTTTTCTTCTTTTTTGAAGATATTTTATACGTTTTTTTATCTTTTGTAGTGAATTCCTTACATCTAAAGAAGTTAAATACGAGGCATAACTTTTACTCCATACTTTTTCTTTTGATATCTCATCTTCAAATTTTTGTAAAAGAGTTAAGTATTCAGAAATTTTATTTATTCTATCTTGTTCTTTATCTAGTTCATATTGTGCTAGTTCAGATTCACTAAGTATTATTTTATTAACATCAAGTTCTGCATATAAAAAAGAAGTGAAAAGTAAAAATAAAAATAATATTTTCTTCATTTACACTTCTCCAAATTGATTTAGTACATCTATAACTGTTTGCATCTCGATAGTATCTGTGATTTTCACATCACCTATTCCTACTGGAATAATAAATGTTATATTTGTATCTGAACTCTTTTTATCTAAAAAGAATGTCTCATAAAAGCTGCTAGAGCTTTCAACATTGTATGATGTAGGAAGATTATATTTTTTCAGTAAATTTTCAACCCTCAAAGCTTCATCTTTACTCATCAAGTCCAAGCTAACTGCAGTTTCATTTGCCATAACCATACCAATAGCTACAGCTTCTCCATGTAAAAATCTTTTGTATTTAGTTTCATTTTCTATAACATGACCAAAAGTATGACCGTAGTTAAGAGCAACTCTGATACCATGCTCTTTTTCATCTTTTGCTACAACATCTGCTTTTGTTTGTACAGCTTGCTTTATTGCCTCTTGAAGAACTTCAGAATCATTTAAATCAGCAATTTCTAAAAAGTCAAAAAAGTCTTTGTTAAAAGTCACAGCCATCTTAACAATCTCTGCAACACCTGCACCAAATTCACGAGAAGGAAGTGTTGTTAAAAAATGAGAATCTATTAAAACAGTACGAGGTTGATGAAAAGCTCCTATAAGATTTTTTCCATAAGAGTTATTCATGCCTGTTTTGCCGCCTACACTTGCATCTACTTGAGAAAGTAGAGTTGTGGGTATTTGAACAAAATCTATCCCTCTTTGATAGATGCTAGCAGCATAACCAGTCATATCCCCAATAACTCCGCCCCCAAATGCTATAAGTAATGATTTACGATTAAAACGATGGTTAAAAAGAGATTCTAAAATAGTATTGATACTTTCTTGATTTTTATACTCTTCTCCATCTGGCACTGTGATTATATAAAGTTCTTTCGCAGTGATTTTACTCAGTAAGTATGCTAGATGCAAACCAGCAACTTTTGGGTTTGTAACTATCGCTACTTTTGTGTCAAAATGAGTTTTACAAAGGGAGTCAATATTAATAT
>NZ_JADGFC010000070.1 GCF_016744025.1 Sulfurimonas sp. | reverse complement strand
ATACAAAACTCCGTATGAAGTGTTTTTCAGTGAAATGAGTAAAAGATTAGCTAGCTAATTTAGGTGGAAATTGCACTTGTTGTTGGAATTGGCGATATTAAATCGTATTTGCTAAATAATAATTTTACTCGTTTTAAAGTTCTGCTTAAAATGTACACTACAACATAAGTAATATATATACACTACTAAGGATAAGTCTTGTCTCTAATAACTCTTGAATACGTAGATACTCTAGACGCGAATAATGAAAAAAAAGTTTTGGAGTTTTCAACAAACTTACTAAAAGAGCCAATAAATAAAGGTTCGCTTTTTGTCATAAAGGTTGATGGTGAATCAATGCAACCTGTAATAAATGACCGCACACTTGTTGTCGCTGATTTATCTCAAAAAGAAGTAGTAGATGCAAGCATATATCTAGTCTATTATGATAATAAAATGTGGATAAAAAAAGCTAAAAAAGAGTTAGATGCAATGAACTTTGTCTCAATTAACAAAGAGTACTCGCATCTAGTATATAAGCAAGAAGAAGTTCGCGTAGTGGCTAAGGCTGTTTTGTCTTTTAATAATTTATAATCTAGAATTTATTTAATAGTATTATCTTCACTTAAATAATCTCGTCCCCATTTTTCAAGTTCTCTAAGGGCACAACTTAGAGTCTTTCCTTTTTCTGTTATCTCATACTCAACACGAGGTGGAACTTCAGGGTAAGCTATACGATTTATTAAATGGTTTTCTTCTATAAGATGCCATAAGATAAGAGAGCGCCATTTTCCGTTTAATACATCCATAGTCGCTTCTAGTGAACACTTATATTCTTTGTCGTTAAAATAGTACATAATCATCTCATAAATTTCAAAATTTGTAACTCTTGTTTAACTTGCAAAACACCGCAAAGGAAACTAAAAGGTAACCTGATTACCTCTAGGTAACGTATTTACAAGCCCTTTTTTAGTAGTTATAATTTTATTGTAACATAATTTAAGATAGAAAAAAAAGGAAATATTATGAGCTATCCAAGAGCATTTTCACATATAGGAATTACAGTTCCAGACTTACAAGAGGCAGTTAAATTTTACAGTGAAGTAATGGGTTGGTATGTAATGATGCCACCAACTGAAGTATTAGAAGAGAAAAAAACTGCTATTGGACAAATGTGTATTGATGTATTTGGAGAGGGTTGGGAAAGTTTTAAAATTGCTCATCTTTCAACAAGTGACACAATAGGTATAGAGCTGTTTGAATTTAAAAATAATAACAAACCAAAGCATGAATTTAACCCTTATCAAACAGGTGTTTTTCATTTTTGTGTAAAAGATCCAGATATCGAAGGTTTAACTAAAAAAATAGTTGAAGCTGGTGGAAAACAAAGAATGCCAATTCGTGAGTACTTTCCAGATGAAAAACCTTATAAAATGGTTTACTGTGAAGACCCATTTGGAAATATCATAGAAATATATACTCACTCTTATGAGCTAGTATATTCTAGTGACTATAAATAATTATTAGTATTTTTGAGTGAAGCATGTATCTTTTATAAAAAAAGATACATGAACTAGATGAGTTAGATTATTTTACTGAAACGTTTTTTTAATAAAACCGCTTCCTATAACTTTGTTGTATTCGTAGAAAACTGCTACTTGACCTACAGCTACACCTAAAACATCTGTATCTAAGTCTATCATTGCTGTATCGCCATCAACAGTTACTTTACAATCAATTTTGAAAGTTCTGTATCTTAGTTTTACGCTGCAGTTAAACTCTTTTTTATCTATGAAAAGATTTAGAGTATCTACTTGTATTTTTAATACGCCAAGATCCTCTTTTTTACAAACCACTAAAGTGTTAGCAACAGGGTCTATCTCTTTAACGTAGTGAGGTTCATGTGCACCTTTAACAGTAAAGCCTTTTCTCTTACCAATAGTGTAATGCATGTAGCCTTTGTGTGTACCTACTTCATTTCCATCAGCATCTAAAGTCTTACCAGGAAGGTCTATGTTTGCATGCTTTTCAATGATGTCAGTATAAACATCTTCTACGAAACATATCTCTTGAGACTCTTTTCTTTTTGCTATTTCTTTTATAACGGGCAGGGTGCTACCAAGTTTTACAATCTCTGTTTTTCTATACTTATTCATAGGAAAAATTAGATGTTTTAGTACATCTTGATTTATCTGTGCTAAGAAATAACTTTGATCTTTAGTTTCATCTTCTGCTTCATATATAAACTCGCCATCTGTTTTTGCATAGTGACCTGTTGCTAAAAAATCAGCTCCAAGCTCTTTTGCATAATCAAATAGTGCTCCAAACTTGATAGTGCGGTTACACTTAACACAAGGGTTTGGAGTATTACCACTCATATATTCGTCAACGAAATAGTCATATACTTCTTCTTTAAACTTAGTGCTAAGGTCAAGTATTTTGTATTCTATTCCAAGAGACTCTGCAACTTTTGTCCCAGATGCAATGTTGTCAACGTGAAAATTCTCTATAATGTCATGAAGTTTCATATACACGCCTATAACTTCATAACCTTCTTTTTGGAGTAGGTAAGCCGTGACAGAAGAATCTATCCCGCCGCTCATTCCTACGATTACTTTTTTTTTCATAATACTTCTTTTTTTTTAAGAGTCTAGTGCAGCTTTTAAATCTGCTATTAGATCATCTGCGTTTTCAAGGCCTACACTTAGTCTGATAAGACCTTCAGTGATACCAATTTTCTTTTGTTCAACAAGTGGAATTTGCTGATGTGTAGTTGATGATGGATGTGTGATGATTGATTTAGAATCACCGATATTTACAACGATTGAGAAAAGATTAGTATTATCTAAAACTTTCCAAGCACTATCTTTATCTTCAACTTCAAAACTGATAAGACCACTACACTGTCCATCTTTGAAGTATTTTTTAGCAAGAGTGTTATAGCTGTTACTTTCTAGTCCCGGGTAGTTAAGGTTAAAAACTTTAGGATGCGACTCTAAAAATTTTGCAACTTTAAGTGCATTGCTAGAGTGTTTTTCTATTCTTAGACTTAGTGTCTCAAGACTTTGAATCAGAGACCAAGAGTTAAATGGTGAAGGTGAAGCCCCGATATCTCTAAGAAGAGCAAGTCTCATACGAAGATTAAACGGAGGAAATGGAAGGTCCGTATATACTAAACCTTGGTAACTCTCATCTGGCTCATTGAAATGAGGATATCTTGGGTTTCCTTTAAAAAACTCTGTTAAACCATCTCTATCAATAATAACACCACCAAGCGCTATACCTTGACCTGAGATATATTTACTACAACTATGTACAACAATATCTGTACCGTGAGCAATAGGATTTACTAAAAGTGAAGTAGCTACTGTGTTGTCACAGATGCTAATGATTCCATGCTTTTTAGCAATTGCACTGATTGCATCTATATCTGCAACAGCAATTTGTGGGTTAGAAAGTGACTCATAAAAAATAGCTTTTGTTTTATCATCTACCAATGCTTCTATAGTTGATGGATCATCAAGGTTAAATACTTTTGCCTCAATACCAAATCTCTTCATAGTATGCTTCAATAAAGTAACACTACCACCATAAACTTTATCAGAAAGAATGATGTTATCTCCTGCTTCTGCAAGATTAGAAATAGCGTAAAATATAGATGCTTGACCACTTGAAGTAGCAATAGCACTTACTCCACCTTCTATTTCAGCAAGTCTAGCTTCTAAAACTGCAGTAGTAGGATTTGTAAGTCTTGTATAGATATTTCCTAAGTCTTGAAGACTAAAGCGATCAGATGCATTTTTTGCACTACTAAAAGCATATGCTGTTGTTTGGTAAATTGGCACCGTAGTTGTACCTTGAGAGTCTTTCTCATAACCATGATGAATTGCTATCGTTTCTTTATTCATTTATTTTCCCTTTTTTAATTCGTATATAGACTCTTTTAATGCAAGGAGAAGATGTTTGATACTGTCTACACTATGAGTATAGTTTACGCTTATTCTTAACCAACTAGGTTTTTCTTTTTCAGCTTCTACTTCTGAGATGCCAAAGAGGTCATGACCATATGGCCCGGCACAGCTACAGCCTGCACGTGTTTGGATTCCATAATCATGTGATAGTTTCTCACATAAATCAAATGGAGTGATTCCGTGAAAGTTAAGAGCTAAGATGCCAACACTGTTATGATTCTCATTTTGTCCATAGATAGTATAGTCATCAAATTCAGCTAAACCTTTTTGTAAAAGTTTAAATAGTTCTACTTTTCTCATCTGGATTCTTTTTATACCTATCTCATTTCTAAGTTGGTAAGCAAAAGAAGCCTTTATAAGTTGAAGAATCGCAGGTGTTCCTGCATCTTCGCGTATCTCAATGTCTGAGTTAAATATATGCTCACTTGATGAAACATAAGCAACTGTACCGCCACCAGCAAAAGTAGGGGACTCTTTTTCATTTATAAGTCCCTTTCTTATCGCTAGTAAACCACAAGTACCTGGTCCACCTAAAAGTTTATGAGGCGATAAAAATAGAGCGTCATAAAGACTTGAATCAACATTTAAACAGGGTGATGAAGCTGCACTATCAAAAGCTATTACAGCATTGTATTGTCTAAGTAGTTTTGATATCTCTTGGAATGGAGGCATAATACCAGTAACATTAGATGCAGTGGAAAATGCTCCTATTATCTCTCTATCTTTGTTTTCTTCGAGTGTCTTAGCAAGAAACTCCAAGTCAATATTTCCAGTCTCATCTAAAGGTATTCTGATTGTGTCACAAAGAGCTTCTCTATAACTTATTTCGTTAGAGTGATGCTCAAATGGACCAATAACTATCAGTGGTTTGTTTATTGAATTTTCATCTAACTTAAATCTAGCTCTTGTAGCAGGAGGTATATATAGTCCAAGGAGTTCTTGAAATTTCTTTATTGCACCTGTAGCACCAGTTCCACAAGGAAGAAGAACAAAGTCTTTTTCTAACTCAAGATGCTCTTTGAGATTTTCTCTGGCAATATCGTAGTAAAAAGATGTAGTTCTTGCATCACTTGCAAACTCTGAGTGAGTATTCGCATATGTTGTTAGTACTTCTTGTAGTCTTTGCTCGATAGGCTCATAAGCAAGACCTGAAGCTGTATAATCAAAGTAATTCTCTTTATTGACTCCGATGATACCATCAGCAATCTGCTTAAAAGTAACATCTTCTTCAACAAATGGTCTAAAAATATCTTTTCTGTTTAACATAACTTACCTTTGAATTAATTACGAATAAAGACTCGTACTTAGATATCTTTCACCTGTATCACACAGGATAGTAACTATCGTTTTACCTTTATTTTCAGGCCTTGCGGCAATTTGCTTAGCTATAAAAACGTTTGCACCTGCTGAGATACCAACTAATAGACCTTCAGTCTTGGCTAACTCTTTAGAAGTTGCAAAAGCATCATCATCATCCACTTTAATTACTTCATCTATGATGTCAGTATTTAAAACACCTGGAATAATTCCAGCACCAATACCTTGAATCTTATGTGGACCCGGTTTTCCTCCAGAAATTACAGGAGAGTTTGTAGGCTCAACTGCTATAACTTGGATATCTGGGTTGTGCTCTTTTAAAACTTCACCGATTCCTGTTAAAGAACCACCTGTTCCAACTGCAGCAATTAAAATATCTACTTTTCCATCTGTATCTTTTAGAATCTCTTGAGCAGTTGTTTTTCTGTGCATCTTTGGATTCGCTGGGTTGTTAAACTGTTGGGGCATAAAACTATTTGGTATTACTACATCTAGTTCAGCAGCTCTTTCAATTGCACCCTTCATACCAGTCGCAGCAGGAGTCAGTACTATATTTGCACCTAGTGCTGTTAGTAGCTGACGTCTTTCCATACTCATAGACTCTGGCATCGTAAGAGTTAGGCTTAAACCTTTAGCTGCACAAACCATTGCAAGACCAATTCCAGTGTTACCACTTGTAGGTTCAACTATAATAGTATCTTTAGTGATCTTGCCATCTTCAATAGCTGCATCTATCATCGCTAAAGCAATTCTATCTTTAACTGAACTAGAAGGATTCATAAACTCACATTTGCCTAAAATAGTAGTTTGTGTATCGTTAGAGAATTTATTTATTCTCACCAATGGAGTGTTTCCGATTAACTCAGTTACATCTTTTGCAATGTTCATAATCTTTTCCTTAATTTCAGTTATTTATATTTGGTATGTAAGATTAGAAGAGTCTTTTTCTAAAAACTCAACTAATTCTTGCACCGTGATTAAAAAAATCTTTTTAACCTTGTCTTGTGTATCTTCCCAAAAAGCTTCCAACATATTGTTGTTACTCTTATTTTCAGTTTGTGCAAGACAACATTCTAAAGAGTTTAGCACCTCAAAAACCATGATACTATTTGCATCTCGTGAGAGTTTATACCCACCATTTGCACCTCTAACACTCTCAACCAGACCACTCTTCTTTAGAAGAACAAGTATCTGCTCAAGATAGTTTTGCGGAATATCACCTTTTGCCGCTATATCTTTTATCTGTAACAGTTTATTATCTTCTTCTTTTGCTAGAATAACAATTGCTGTCAGTCCGTAAGAACCTTTAGTTGATATAATTGCCATTTTCGACACCTCTTTGTTTATGTATGCGTTATTATAACGAACTTGAAATCTAATATCAAGTAAACCTATAGAATTACTATGGTATGCTTTATTTTAAGTTGTTGATATCGAATTCACCGTCTTTGATTAAGTCTCTTACATATAGCCCTACGTTGTTTTGTGAGCTTTTTATATAAGAAGAAATAATCTTTTCAACAGTATTATTAATATCTTTAGGTTCAACTTTTAGTTTAGTCTTTTGTCCATATCTAGATTTGTCACCCTCAAGTGTTCCACCTAAGATCAGTTCAAAGCCTGCAATAGTTTCACCATCTTCATTTTTAAACTTTGATCCAATAAGACCAATATCTACTATACTTGGATGTGCACATGAATTTGGACATCCGTTTACAGAGATACTAACCGTCTCATTAAAGTCTGGAAATGTTTCATGTAGATGCTCTGCTAAAGCTACAGCAGTATCTTTAGTTTCACTGATAGCAAATTTACAAAATTTCATTCCTGTACAAGAGAGAGTTCTTGCTTTAAAAGGACTTGGATTAGCATCTATGCTTATCGCACTTAAATCTTCTACAAAAGATGCAGTAGCATCTGAGGGAACATCTATAGCTACAAAATTTTGCGTTGTTGTAGTTTTTATAGTTGTTGCACCATGTTTTTGTAAAATATCTGCTAAGTCTTCTAAACCTTTAGCTCCAATTCCTCCACCGTTAATTGCACAGCCAACATATGACTTGTTATCAACCTTAGATTCATGAACTCCAAAGTGCTCTCTTTTTGCATATGGAGTGTACTCTTGTGTCTTTTCAGCTTCAAATTCAAAACCAAGACTTTTCTCTACTTCTGCTTTGAACTTTTCAATGCCCCATGCAGTAATAAGGTGACCTAGTCTTGCTTTTCTTCTGTTTTCTCTTAATCCCTGTGCCTGATATAAAACAGATACAGATTTTACTACTTCTAGAATTTTAGAAGCATCAACGTAACCAATATGATGTGCAAACTGGTTGTTAGATGCTAGACCACCACCTACAGATACATCAAAAAGAATACGATCATTTTCAAATTCAACTGCTGTGAATGAAAGATCTTGTATCTCATGTCCCATACAGTGTTTAGCACATCCTGAGATTCCTACTTTATACTTTCTAGGTAGGTTTACTAAGTCTATATTTCCATCAAAGTAATCATTTACTTCTTTAGTAATTTCTCTTACATCATAGAGCTCATTCTTATCTACACCAGATACAGGACAAGTAACAACATTTCTTGGAACATCACCTGCTGCAAAAATTGAAGTTAGTCCTACACTTTTAAGTCTATAGAAAATTTCTGGCAAATCACGTACTTGGATAAAGTGAAACTGTACAGACTGTCTTGTTGTAAAGTTAGCTGTATCTCTTGCAAATTCTCTAGAGATACCAGCAGCTACTCTCATTTGTTTTAGATTCATAGAACCTTGAAGTAACTTAACTCTTAACATGAAGTAAAGAGTCTCATCATCAGATGCTTGTAGGTTTTTGTTTTGTGTATATAAACCGTACCATTTAAATCTGTCTATATCTTCACTATCAACATCCTCACCGCTAATTGCATAACGGTGAATATCTTTAATAACATCTAAACCATTTTTCTCTAGCTTGATTCTTTGAATTCTCTGAGCTGCTGTTTCTTTTGCCATAATATTTCCTATAAAATCTCTTTAGCTTCCCAATGAGGAAAGTGCTTTCTTACTAAGGCGTTAAACTCAACCTCAAACTCTGAGTGTTCATTAATTACCGCTTTTGCTAGTTGCTCTGATTTTTTAACAATCATTCCAGCACCAACAGTATTATTTGTAATTCTATCTATGATAATAAAACTACCCATCGCTTTAATATGATCGTATGCATCATAAGCAATGCTTTGATTTAATGATAATTTAGCAAGTCCAATTTCATTAAGTTCAAGTTTATTAACACTTTGTTGTTCTAGTGTATTTACATCAGTTCTATAGTAAAAACTCTCAATAGAACCAGTAACTACAGTTGAAGCACGTTTAAAAAAGTATTGTTTACCTTTTTTAAGTGGTTCTTCATTCATCCAAACGATGTTTACATCTAAGTCACTTGCTTGGTCTGGTTGCTCATCACTTTTTACTAAAGTGTCTCCACGTGAAATATCAATCTCATCATTTAAAGTAAGTGTAATTGCTTGTTGTGCATAAGCACTCTCAATATTACCATCATATGTAACAATCTCTTTAACAGTTGAACTTTTACCTGATGGTAAAACAGTAACTGAATCACCAACATTAATAATTCCAGATGAAATAGTTCCACAAAAACCTCTAAAGTCTAAGTTTGGTCTATTTACATACTGAACAGGTAGTCTAAAGTGAGTTAAATTTCTGTCTGATGATATTTCAATAGTCTCCAATGTATCCATAAGAGTTTGACCCTTATACCAAGGAGATTTCTCACTAATATTTACAACATTGTCACCATCAAGAGCAGACATAGGAATAAGTGTTAAGTCAGATGTTAAACCTAACTCATCAGCAAATGTTAAATACTCTGCTTTAATCTCTTCATATCTTTGCTCACTAAAGTCTACTAGGTCCATCTTATTTACAGCGATTACAAGGTGCTTAATCCCTAGTAATTTTGTAATATATGAGTGACGTCTAGTCTGAGTTTGTACACCATATCTTGCATCTATTAAGATGATAGCTAAGTCTGCAGTTGAAGCACCTGTCGCCATATTCCTAGTGTACTGTTCGTGACCAGGAGTATCTGCAATGATAAACTTTCTCTTATCAGTTGCAAAATATCTATAAGCAACATCAATAGTAATACCTTGCTCTCTCTCAGATGCTAAACCGTCAACTAAAAGTGCTAAGTCAAACTCTTCACCTGTTATTCCAGACTTCTTAGAGTCATTTTTTATAGCAGCTAATTGATCTTCAAAAATCATTTTTGAGTCATGAAGAAGTCTACCTATCAGTGTACTTTTACCATCATCAACACTACCACAAGTAATGAATCTTAAAAGTTGTTTGTTCTCATGTTCTTTTAAATAACTCTCTATATCTTTAGCTATTTTTGTTTCTTGTATTGACATCTTAAAAGTACCCCTCTATTTTCTTTTTTTCCATTGATCCCGCACTATCGTTATCAATAACTCTACCTTGTCTCTCACTTGTTTTAGTAAGAAGCATCTCTTGAATAACTTCAGGAAGTGTTGTTGCAGTTGATTCAACAGCCCCTGTTAATGGGTAACATCCAAGTGTTCTAAATCTAACATTTTCCATAGATGGCACTTCACCTTCTTTTAAAGGTAGTCTATCATCGTCAACTAAGATCTTTACGCCATCTCTTACAACAACTGGTCTCTTTTTAGCTAAATAAAGAGGAACAATAGGAATACCTTCAAGGTATATGTATTGCCAAATATCAAGTTCAGTCCAGTTAGAAAGAGGGAATACTCTAATTGATTCACCTTTTTTAACTCTAGCATTGTAAACATTCCAAAGCTCTGGTCTTTGATTTTTAGGATCCCATCTATGCTTTTCATCTCTAAAAGAGTAAATTCTCTCTTTAGCACGAGTTTTCTCTTCATCACGTCTTGCACCACCAAATACAGCGTCAAACTCATATTTGTTAAGAGCTTGTTTTAGACCTTCTGTTTTCATAATATCTGTATGAACAGCAGAACCATGAGAAAATGGTCCAATATCTTGCTCTATTCCATCTGGGTTTGTATGAACTAAAAGTTCAAATCCAAGATCTTTAGCCATTTTGTCACGAAACTCTATCATCTCTTTAAATTTCCATCTTGTATCTACATGTAGTAGAGGAAATGGTAGTTTTGCAGGAAAAAATGCTTTTTGAGCAAGGTGTAGCATTACTGCAGAATCTTTACCAACTGAGTAAAGCATTGCTGGGTTTTGGAACTCTGATATTACTTCTCTCATAATATGGATAGACTCAGCTTCTAGTTGTTTTAAATGTGTTAATCTTTCTTTGTCAATCATCTTAATCTCCTATGCAGATTTGTTGAAGTGTAAACCACACTCTTTATGTTCTGGGTTTTCCCACCACCATCTACCGCTTCTTATATCTTCGCCTTCTTTAATAGGTCTTGTACAAGGTTTACAGCCTATACTTGGATAACCAAGCTTATGAAGTTTGTTATATGGAACTCTATAGCTTTCTATATATGCCCATACATCTTCTTCTGACCAGTCTTTTAACGGGTTAACTTTAATCACATTGTTTGTTTCATCGAATTCAAAAAGTTCCATCTCTTCTCTTGTTACACTTTGAGCAGATCTAAGACCTGTTATCCAAAAGTCAAGACCTTTTAAGGCTCTTTTTAAAGGAGCAATTTTTCTTGCAAAACAACAAGCTTTTCTATTATCTATAGAGTCGTAAAAACCATTTACTCCTTGCTTCTTATATAAATCTTCTATATCTGTAGCTTTCGGAAAATATGCTTTTATTTTTACTTGGTATTTTAAGTTTGTCTCATGCATCACAGTATAAGTCTCATCAGGAAGTCTTCCTGTATCAAGAGTAAAAATAGATGCTCTAGAATCTATTCTTAACATCATGTCAGTTAGTACTTGATCTTCTGCCCCAAAACTTGAAGATAGTGATACCTTCTTTTTAGTCTTTCTTAAAAGGTACTCTAACACTTCTTGTGTAGATGACTTCTTAAACTCTTCATTTAGTTTTTTAACTATATTTTTCATTTTTATTTCCTATATCTGATAATCAGGGCTTTGAACTTTCCCTAGTTGTATTTTGTTCCATCCTCTTTCGTGAAAATAGTACAGAATCATTTTTGTTACAACTTCAATTGACCCGATAGATGCTGCCATTGCTAAATTGCCGGTAATAAAATATGAAATGACAATAGTGTCTATCGTTCCAACCGTTCTCCAAGAGATTGTTTTTACGACTGATCTATAAGCTTTCTCTTTCATTTTTTATCCTCATAATTGATATCAAATATCATATGTATGGTGTAATTGTAACAGATAATATATTTAATGTCAAGTAAGTCTATTAGTTTACTTGGGTATTTCCTAGTGGTTTACTAGGGTATAGGTTTTAAATATAACATAAATAACCTATTTTAGGTTATTATAGAACATTTTAATTTTCTTTTTTATATATTTATAAATGTAACATATTTACAAAAGGTAAAAAATATGTTACCATCTTAAAGTATATTATCTGAAATACTCTAGTAATCCAATAGGTTTTATAGGAAGTAGTTATATTTGGATGATGATTTTAAAAAAAATAAGGGCCCTAATGTTTAATTCTATTACAAAAAAAGTAACCTATATACAAGTTATTGTTATCGTTGTGTCAATGCTTGCTTTCATAGGATATGTAAATGATTATCTTAATACATACATAGATAAAGAAACTCGATTAAAGTTAGATACAAGTGTTGAAAGTATGGTTCATAATATGGAAACATATAATGACGCTCTAGAAGATAGTGCTACAAAGTTATATAATGTATTTAAAGATAGTTACAGCAACTTTTCTATAGAAGCAGATGAGAAGATTGATGTATATGGTGTAATGACTCCAAAATTATTAAGTAATGGAATAGTTATTAATAATAATTTTACAGAAATTGAAAAATTTTTAAAACAAACTGGTGCGATAGCAACAGTATTTGCTAGAGATGGTGATGATTTTGTCCGTGTTTCTACATCTTTATTAAAAACAGATGGTAAAAGAGCGATGGGAACATATTTAGGTGGAGCAAAAAGTCCAGCATATGACCCAATAATGAATAAAAAAACATACGTAGGTAATGCTAGACTGTTTGGAAAAGATTATGTAACTGTATATGCTCCAATAATAGATAATTTGGGAAGTGTTATAGGTATTTTATTTATAGGTTATGATTTTACAGAGGGACTTAAATCTCTTTCTCAAAAAATTGATGAGATGAAAATTGGAGAAAATGGTCACTTCTATGCAATCAACTTAAAAACTAATAAGTATGATATTCATAAAAGTATGAGAAATGAATCAGCTAATTCAAATATTACAAAACAAATTATAGAAAAGAAAAATGGTCATATTATTTACGAAGAAAATGGTTTAAACAAAGCAGTAAGATTTAAGCAATTTGCAAAATGGAACTGGATAGTTGTAGGGGAAGTTGACCTAGCAGATTTTGAAAAAACAAATATAGAGTTAAGAAATAACCTTATGATTGCTGCTTCTCTTATGATACTTATTATTACTCTTATAACGTGGTTAGTAGTTAAGAGAGTGGTGTCTGTACCTTTAGATAATTTAATTAGATGTACACAAGACTTATCAAGTGGAAATGGTGATCTTACAAAAAAACTTGATGTAAAAGGTCGTGATGAAATTACACAAGCAAGTAAGGAATAAATAATTTTATCGATAAGGTAAGAGTTCTTATTACAGATGCTAAGAAGTTATCTGATGAAAATGCCTCTGTTGCTCATGAATTATCAACAACATCACTCTCTGTTGGTACTCTTTTAGAAGAGTCTACAGTCACTGTAAACGCTACAACTCAACAAGCTCTTACAATAAAGAGTGAGATGGGTACTAGTATAGAAGATGCCAAAGAATCAAAAGAAGATTTAGAAAAAGCAACATGCTTATTAGATGAGGCTAATCAGGCAATTTTAGTATTGACTGAAGATATAAAAATAAGTGCTTCTACTGAAGTAGAGTTAGCTCATAAAATAAAAGAACTAAGTGAAGATACAAAACAAGTTAAAGATGTTCTTTTAGTAATCGGTGATATTGCAGATCAAACTAACTTATTGGCATTAAATGCAGCAATAGAAGCGGCAAGAGCTGGTGAACATGGACGAGGATTTGCAG
>NZ_JADGFC010000069.1 GCF_016744025.1 Sulfurimonas sp. | reverse complement strand
GTATTATATAACATTACACTCTTTTAATATTTAAAAAAAATTATACTCTATCTTTTATATAAATAGTAAAATCTCCAAACTGCTCATTAATAGAAAATTCATGTTTTTTGCAAAAGTTTGCTTGCATCTTTTCTATCATTTTTTGAGCTTTTTCTTTAGCTTTATCTTCTGTATCAAAATCAAGATTCTCTGCCATTCCGCTTTTTAAAAAACATCTACAAACATTTTCTACTTTTACTTTATACATTCAGTTTCCTTTTTAAAAATCAAATATATCGTCTAAATCATCAAGAGAATCACCAGCATTATCATTAATCTTAAGCATTCCACTAATTGTTTCACAATTAACTACAATTGTATCATTCATAAAATCAGCACTTGGAGCACCACTGTGAAATGACATTTGAATCCATGTTGAAAGGTCATTACTAAAAGCCTTACACATAGTCCCCAAATCAGAGGAGTTTTTAATAAATTCTTCTGTGTATTGAGACATCTCGTACGCTAATGTTGTAAGTGCATTTGATATTGCATATACTTCAGTATATGTAGATAATATTGAACCTAATTTTTCTAAATAGCTATATATCTCCATAACTTCTTCTTCAGATATATCACCAGTACCAACAACTAACATCAATGAAGCTAATTTAGTAGAGTATTCTTCTAAATCAAAAAGGTCCTCGCCTTCAACATAGTCAAATACTACTAGTTTTTGTGATGAATATTCTATAGGAGATGCTATGGGACTATCTTCATTCTCTACTACTACAGAAGCAATAGGTTTAACATATATATCTTCACTTTCCTCTTTAGCGTAAACTTTAGAAAGTTTAAAAGATATTTTTGAATTATCTATCTTGTATTCAGCCTCATGCTTATTTTTTCTAACTATAAGCTCCACTGTATTTTTTGGTAGTTTATCAATTCTAGTCAGTGTAAAGAATTGTGATTCATCTGATTCTTCTATGTAGATAGCACTTTCAATAGAAAGTTTAATCTGGACTTCTGCAATATTAAAAATAGTTCTAACAACATCACTTAAAGATTCATTTTTTATTCTAGCATTCAAAAGGAAAAATTCCCAAAATTCTGATAATGAATCTTCTGATTTTATAATGAAGTTTGTATGTCTTGAATATATCTCATTTGTAAATAGATTCAAATTTCTGCTATTTATTTTTTCATGTCCTCTAGCTTCTATAAGAGTTATATAGTTTTTTATCCTACTTGAAAAAATATTAGCATTCACAGGTTTAGGAATATAGTCTTCTGCCCCAATATTTAAGATCTCATTTTTTCTTTCACTATCATCAACAGCTGATACTGCAATAATCATAACTTCTGAATTTGTCTCTCTAATAATTTTGGTTGCTTCGATGCCATCCATGTTAGGCATCATTATATCCATCATAACAATATCATAAGAATTATCTTTACACATTTGTACAGCTTCTAAACCATCTTTAGCTTCATCAATAATAAATTCTATATTATGTTCTTCTTCGTAATCTTGAAGAAGAAGTTTTAATATCATTCGGTTATTTGCATTATCATCAACAATTAATATTTTCATCTTGTTATCCTAGTTAGAAGTTCTTGTACACATCTATTGTAATCTTTCATACCCTTTGATCTTTTCTCATCTAAAACAATGGGTGAGCCAGACTCAAACTGTCTAGCAAGTTTTATATCTACACCTATGGGAGAGAGTAATTTTTCCTCACCAAAAGATGTTTTTACTTTTGAAAGAGATTCTTTATGCTCATTAATATGTGGATTATACATTACAGGTAATATTGATATATCGGCAATTTCACGTCCTAATACAGATGAACTTTGATATATAGCTCTTAGCATCTGCCCAACAGCAACAACACCTAAATGATGAGGAACAAAAGGGATAACAACAGCATCTGCAACTTCTAAAGAATTTTTCAAAAGAGCGTCAAAGGTTGGAGGAGTATCAATCACACAATAGTCAAAAAAATCTGCAATATTTTCTCTTTTAAAACGAGTCTTTAAAACACCTCTTAAATCTGAGTACTCATATACATCAAAAAAAGCTAAGGCTGGAGATAGAGTCAAGTTGTCATGCACAGTTGGGATAAAAGTCTCACTAAGAGTATGTCCAGTAAATATAGAATGTACTCCTAAATCTTCACTAGGCTCACATCCTACACCTATACAAGCATGTCCTTGAGTGTCAAAATCTAAAAGTAAAACAGATCCATGCTTTGCTAATCCACTTGCTATATTTACAGCTGTAGTTGTTTTAGCAGATCCGCCTTTACGATTACTAATTACAATGGTTTTCACTAGTATCAAATCCTTCTAAAACTTGTTGAAAAAGTTTTTTACTATCCCCAAACTTATATGAAAGAGGATAATTTTTATGATATGCCATAACAAGCTGTAAAACAGCCAAGTGAACATCTTCACATTCATTAAAGTCAAGTATAACCTCATTTGGGGCACTAGCTTGTAAAAAATCTCGAAACGATGCAACTTCATCTTCATAAATTACAGATTCAAATGTTGCAGTATATTCTTCATATGTTATTGCCATTATAAACTCCTGATATAAAATTAACTTGGTATTTTTAATGTTTTAATTACATTAATTAAAACACCATCTATATCTAAAACACCTGATAGTTTTAAATACTCACTAATACTTTTTTCTTCCGTGCTATTCATTATTTGAGTATCTTCAACATGTACTATATCATCTATAGAATCAACTTTTATAGCAAAATGTTCAGCTCCATTTTCATAAAAAAGTAATTTTAAAGAAGAATCTTCAAGTTTTTTGTTTTCATCTTCATGTGGAGCAAGACCTATAACTTTTCTAAAATTTAAAACTTTTACCACACTGTTTTCATAAGAAATCATTCCATCTATTAACTCATGAGCACTTGGTATCTCAGTCAATTCAACTATTTGAATAATTCTTTGTATATTTTCAATATTTAAAGCGTATCTACTACTCCCAACATTAAAAACTATTAAATCCATCATTCCTAAACCCTTTTTTATGCTACTACAGCAATATCTTCTTTTAATTTTTGTGAAATACCTAAAAGACCTATCGGGTCAATAGCCATAATTATTTGTCCATTTCCAAGTAGTGCTGTTCCACTAAAGAGAGGATGATTTTCCATAATTCCTACTAAAGGTTTTTGAACTACATCTAATTGTCCTAAGAACTTATCAACAACTACTGCTAAAAGATTATTTTTAATATTTAATACAACAATTGATAGTGGTTCATCTTCTTTTACTTCTGTATTTAACATAGCCTTAACAAACAAAAGCGGAATAACCTCACCTCTAATGTATACAAAAGGCTCATTATGAAGATACTCTATCTCTGAACGTTCTAGTTTAACAGTTTCACTAACGCTATCCATTGGAAGTCCATAATGAATATTATTCATCTGAATATGAAGAAGAGATGTAACAGCTAAAGACATAGGAATAGATAAAGTTATAAGAGTTCCATGATTTGCTTTAGTTTTTATACCTATACTTCCACCAAAGCCTTCAATAGACTTTTTAACAACATCCATACCAACACCACGTCCACTAAATTCAGTTATTTCATCAACTGTTGATAGTCCAGGAAGTAGAACTAATTCAGACATTTCATCTTCAGTAAGTGCATCTATCTGCTCAGGAGTCATCAAACCTTTTTCAAGAACTTTACTTGCAACTCTCTCTACATTTATACCAGCGCCATCATCTTTAATTTCAATAATAATTTTATCAGATTGGGCAAAGGCTTTAAGAGTAACATTACCATTAGCACTTTTACCTTTTTTCTCTCTAACATCAGGAATCTCAATACCATGATCAAGTGAGTTTCTCATAATATGAATCATTGGATCAGCTAACATCTCAATCATATTTTTATCTAACTTAGTCTCACCACCATCCATTTCTAACTTAACTTTTTTACCAAGTTTTTTAGAAATATCACGAACAAGTTTAGGGTATCTATCAAAGACATAAGATATAGGTAACATTCGCATACTCATAATCAAATCTTGAAGCTGTTCTGAGAGACGATTTATAAAAATATATTTATCCATTATCTCTCTTTTAATAGTCTCTTGTGTCATACCTACAACATTGTCTGCTAAGTATGGAAGAGAGTTTTTAGCAACTAATAGTTCACCAACAACATTCATAAGAGAGTCAATTGATTCTTGGTCGATTTTAACTGTTTTTCCAACCACTGATTTTTGTGTCTCAGCTTTTTTTGTCTCAGCTTTTTTAGATTCTACTTTTTTAGTTACTTCTGGGACTACAATTTCTTCAATAATTTCTTCTTTTACTTTCTCTTTAACAACTTCCACTACTATTTCAGGTTTAACTTCATCTTCAACTTTAGGTGATGTTTTTACTTCTGTTTTCTTTACCTTTGTAGCTGGACTTCCAATTTGCTTTTCTAAGAAAGATTTCACATCATCTTCTGAAGCAAACTCTAATGGCATCTCCGGTACAAATTTTCTAATCTTTTCCATCATAACTATTATACGTTCTAAATCATCATCACTTTGAATATACTCAATTGCTTGTAGTTGTTGTTCTTGTATATTTTTAACAGTATTTGAAATATCTTCAGTCATTTCTATAGCAACTTGAGGTTTTACATCAGATTCTATATTTACTTCATCTTCAAAGATTTCTTCAACATTTTCAATTTCGATTTCTTCTTCAACTTGAACTTCATCACTACTTATTTCTATATTAGCATCGGGTTGATAAACTTCACCTTTATACAGATTATCAAAGAAACCAGAAAGTTTTTTAGTATCTCTATCATCTATCAATCCACTAATATCTAAAAATCTTTGTAGTTGTGCATGTTGAAGAGTGTCAGCACCAATCAATTCCATAGATCTTTTCACTTCTTCTATTATGCTAGATAATTCTAAGTCTTGGGCAATATTCTTAAGCTCTTTTAGCGAATCTATTTTATGACCGGCTTCGCCAATATTTACAGATAGTAAAGTGCAAACATCTAAAGGTAAAAACTGAAGCTCATCTATAAAGTTAAATAATGCATCTTCAATCTCTTCAAAAGTAGCTTTTATGAATGTAGTGAGTTGAACTTTTAAAAGAAGTCCATCTTCATCTTCTGTACCACTCAAAACGGATCTTGCATTATCATCACTCATACAAGAATGAACACCAAGAACTTTATCACCTAATAGAGAAAGTGTATATATTGGATCATTACCATAAACCATACATGATTCATCTATATCAAATACAACAGCATAAAAATTATTCTTCGAACAAAACTCTTCATCTAAGTCATTATTCTTAAAAGATAGCTTTTGTGATGAAACACCATTTAAAGTATTTAAAGGTATATTTACTACACTCTGTACATCTTCAACATGTAAAAAGCCTACTTCCCAACAAGATTCTGATTCCACTTCTTTACCCATCTGAGCACTTAAGGATGTGATAATCTCATTTAGTCTATCTTCATCAGCTTCTACTATTCCCTCTGTCTCTTCTGCTGCTTCGATAAGATTTAAGACTTCATCAAAAGCATCATAAAGAGCTTCTGTCATGCCATCAGCAAATATTAGTCTTCCATCTCTTAGCATATCAAGCAAGTCTTCAGCGTGATGAGTAATATCTCTTACACTATCAAAACCAACTATCCCACTACCACCTTTTAAAGTATGTGCTGCGCGGAATACTGAATTTAATAGTTCAGGGTCAGATCCTCCAATATCTTCGATATTTTGGTCTATAAATGCTAAGTTTTCTCTAGCTTCGTTTAAAAACTGTTCTAATAATGGGTCCATAATAAGCTCTCCTTCTCTTAACTTTTAACTAAAATATCTATATATGACTGAAGTAAGTCAGGTTTAATCGGTTTTGTTTCAAATAGATTTGCACCAACTTTATAGGCAGAAATTTTATCTTCAGGTTTTGCCTGAGTTGTAACCATGATTACAGGAACTGTTTTATGACTAGACTGCTTACGAAGATCACTAATAAATGAGTAACCATCCATTATGGGCATGTTAACATCTACTAAATACAGATCTATCTTTGCATCTAGACTCTTTTCTAATGCTTCCATTCCATTTTCCGCTTCTACAACATCAAGCCCTTGTGCCTTGATAATAGCTCCATGGTAATTTCTCACTGTTTTTGAATCATCTACGACCATAATTGTTGGCATAATATCTCCTAAAAAAATTCTATTTCGTCGGTTTCATCTTCATGACCTAGTTTACCAGAAAATGCGTCTTTTCTATCTTTTGCTATTTGAAGAGTGCTAGATAGTTTAACATGAAGTTTTTCAATACTATTACTAGCAATTTTCTCATCAGAGTTATATGCATTTTGATAAATCTCTATAGCTTTTTGAACACTGTCTATTGCTTCTATAGTTGAAGTTAATTGTTGAGATATAATATCTTGATACTGCAATCCTTTTGCAGCACTCTCATCTAACTCAATAGAGTTTTTCTCAATAAATGAACTTAGCATTAACATAGAGTCTTGAGAAATTTGTATAGTCTCTTGCTCTACTTCTTTTATATGCGAGAGAAGTTCACTGATAGAAGAAAACATATTAGTCTTATTTTCCACTATGTTAACCTTAAAACTCTTGTTATAGCTTGCTTTAATTGTGCTGGATTAAATGGTTTTACTATCCAACCAGTAAGTCCCAAAGCTTTACCTTTTTGTTTTAGTTCCGCTTTTGTCTCAGTTGTTAACATAAGACATGGTGTTCTTTTAGTTGCAGGAACTTTTCTAAGTTCTTCTAAAAACTCAAAACCATTCATTACAGGCATATTTAGATCTGTAATAATTAAATCAGGTGTCATACCTGCTTGAATCTCGGCTAAAGCAACTTGTGCTTCTGTATATTGTTTAACTTCTATTGGCATAGAGTTTGTCACCATTCTCGTTGACGCTAAGGCTGTCTCACTATCATCTACAAATATTACTAATGGCATCTATTTTCCTTATTTTAAATTTTATTTTTGATAAATTAAAGTGTTATCTACTTTTTTTGCTTTAAACACTGACACTATTCTACTCATATACTCTGCATGCCCTAATAGGACATAACCACCTGGATTTAGCATATCATAAAATGTCATTGCTACCTCTTTTCGAGATGCATCATCAAAATATATAAGCATATTTCTTGAAAAAATTACATCAAATTTTCCAAGATTTCTCATCTGTGTTTTATCAAATACATTTGCTACTTGAAAATCAACACTTCCTTGTAAGTCTTCACCAAGCTCATAACCTAAACTTTTTTTCTTAAACCATTTAGATAGAACATTTTTTGGAATAGCATGAATAGAACGCTCAGTGTATTTAGCCCGTTTAGCTTTTTCGATAACAGTAGAATCTATATCTATACCAACAACTTCAATATCTCTTTGCTCAACAACCTTGCCTTCTTCTACTATGTGAAGTATAATAGAATATGGCTCTTCTCCAGTAGAGCATGGTGAGGATAAGATGCGAAGAGTTTTAGAAGCTGGTAAAGTCTTATGAAGATCTGGTAATATTTTATTAACTAAGGCTTCAAACTGATCTTTTTCTCTGTAAAAATATGTTTCGTTTACAGTTACTCCATTCATCAATGCTTGAAATTCTTCTCCATCTTTATCTTCAAAACGTAGTTTAAAAAAGTACTTTCTAAAATTATCAAGTTCTAGAGTAGCAACTCTATTATCTATATACTTAGCAATCTTTTCATAATGCTTTTCTGCTTCTAAATATATACCGCTCTTTCTATAGACATATTCACTCATCTTTAAAAAGTTTTCTTTGGATAAAAGATATGCCATCATTAACCCTTAATCATCTTTATAGCACCATCAACTGCGAACTCTACATAGAATTCATTATTGAATCTTGCTTTTAAAGACTCCAAAAGTTCTATATCTTCTTCTTCTCCTATCTCAGCCATATAATCTACTGCTGTCATCGCCACATTGATATCTTCTTCATCTTCTAAAAGTTCAACTAGCATATCCCTAGACTCAGCAAAATCAACATCTCCTAAAACATTAATAGCAAATATTCTTAAATCTCTATCTTCTCCAATTAGAAACTTAACGATATAGTACTTTATTGCATCTCCGAAGTCTCTAAGTATAGATATTGCCAAATTTCTTATATATGCATTATCTTCTTTAAGTAACTCCATTATCTCTTCAATAGGAGCATCTTCAGGATCAAGTGTTGATAAAACAGAGGCTATCTTAGTTAGAAAACTTTTATCAATATCTTCTTTTTTTATACAAGAGACTAGATACTCTCCTGCTTCATCAAATTTAGCAATTTCTTCTATGGCATAATCTTTATTATCATGATTACTGCTTGATTCAAAATAAGTAATTGCTTCTTCAAGAATAGAAAATTTTGGTAACTCTTCTACCTCTTGCTTAACATGTTTTTTAATCAAAGCCATAAGTCTCTCCTGTTACTTTAGTGTTACTATTTTTTTAAGTATATTTGCAAAGCTCATTTGTTCAGATACACCACCACGATCGTAAGCTTCTTTTGGCATTCCATAAACTGTAGCACTCTCTTCATTTTCACCTAGAGTATATGCCCCAGCTTTTTTAAGCTCGACCATACTATTAGCACCATCATCACCAATACCAGTTAGGACTACACCAATAATATTAGGGCCATCAAAAACATTTAAAGCACTATGCATCATATCGTTAACACTTGGTTGAAAGAAATTTGCACCCTTATTTTTATCTTCACGAATGACTATCTTTCCAGAGGCTTTTTTAGAAAAATTCATATGAACTCCACCGTGAGCTACATAAATATTTCCTGGTAGTAGCTCCATATTATGCGCACTTTCATGAACATTCAAAACACTAGAGCGATCAAGTCTAGCTGTAAATGTTTTTGTAAACTGCTCTGGCATATGCTGAACAATACAAACCGGATATTTATAATCTTGAGGTAAAGATGAACATATCTGCTCTATTAATCCTGGCCCTCCAGTTGAAGCTCCAATAAGAACTACTTTTTCTATATCTCTAGAGTCGCTTGTTTGTTCTATATTTTTAACTAATACTTTTCTTTCTCTTTGAGTAGGTCTAGCATTGTTTTTTTGAAGTCTTCTTTTTGGAATTCTACTTAGAGATTTCACTTTTTGCAGTATTTCATCTCTATTCTCATTTTTACCAACATTCATAGTTCCTGGTTTTGATATATAATCAATCGCACCCAAATCTATAGCATCCATTGTGATACTTGCATTTTGTGTGGTAAGAGAACTTACCATAAGTATTGCAGTCGGTTTTTTGTTCATAATTTGTTTAACTGCTTCTATACCATCCATAACTGGCATGTTTATATCCATAGTAATCACATCATATTGAACTTGTGTTGCTTTATCAACAGCTTCTTGACCATTTTTAGCTATGTCAATTTCATAATCTAGTGTTGATATGATTTCTCTTAATTGTTTTCTAACAAGTGCAGAATCATCAACTATAAGTATTTTTTTTGCCACTATTTCTCCTAGCTTATTACTATTTTTTGAATATCCATAGATAATACTAATCTGTTTCCATTGTCTAAATGTAAAACCTTACTAAAAAGCTCATCATCCTGATTTCTTATTTCATCAGTTTTAATATCCATAATATCACTTATACTATCAACAACAAAACCTATTCTTGAATCATCAATTTCACAAACAATAATTTTTGAATCTTCATTTATCTTTGTAGGTATTGATAACTTTTTAAATAGAGATACGATTGTAACTATTTGACCTCTAATATTAATAACACCATCTACATCTTCATTACTATAAGCTACTTTTGTAGACTTTACAATATCTATAATTTCAGATACAAACACAACATCAAAGGCATACTCTTTACCTGCTAGTTTAAATATAATAACTTCTTGAGCTATTAATGATGCTTCTTCTTCTATAACTTCGCCTTTGGTTGTAGACTCAAGATAAGAACTATTTTTAGAAAAGATTACTTTTAATACCTCTTCATCAAAGAAAGAAATCAGTGAGTTTTCATCATGAATAACACCAGAAATTTTTCTATCATCAAAACTATCTCTCATATACTCTATATCTTTGTCAACAAAACTTTTAATATCAATAATGTCATCAACTAAAAGCCCTATAGTCTCATCACCAAATGAAGTGATTAGAATTCTATTTTTATCATTCCTATCACAGTTAAATCCATAATATGTACGTAGATCTATCACAGTAATCAATTCTTCTCTTAGGGTGATAAGTCCAAGTAAATCTTGTGCGCTTCCAGAAATATCAGTATAGTTTACATCTGCAAGGATTATTTCTCTTAAAAAATCAATATTGAGTGCAAACTTTTCATTTGACATTGCAAAAATTAAAAATTTTGTAGAGTTTTCTTCCTTTGTATCAACATATTTTATTTTACCACTATGAACTTCTTTAGCTTTTATATTAATTTTCGATATCTTTGAGATAAGAGCTTCTAAAGATAAAACTTGAACTAATGAATCTTTATATTTATATATAGCGATTACAGGATCACTACCATTATCTATATACTCTATATTTGTTTCAATTATATCTACGGTATTATAAACTTCACTTACTAAAAGTGCATTTGATGATAAATCTCCATTAAGACTTAAAAGTCTGCTGCTACTTGCTTCTACGTCAACTTCAGAGACATCTAACAAAAGATTTACATCAAGCATACTAACTATGCTTCCGCCAACTGCACAAAGCCCTCTTGTCCCATATGGTCTTAAAGGCAAACACATAAGCGATGGAACTCTAGAAATCTGGTTAATATCTTCTGTAGAAATACCATAGTTTTCTTGAGCATTTTTGATAATTAAAATCTCTTGGATTTGTTGCATCTTGATTTACCCTTGCTGAAGCTCATCCGCCATTACAGCCAATTCTTCTACACCTTCACCAATGTGTGAAACTGTTTCTATAATCAGTTCACTTGCTTTACGAGATTCCATAGCATTTCTTGCACTAAGCTCTACTGCTTTTTGAATCTCACTAATACCAATAACAACTTGATTCATACCTTCTAGATTTTGATCATTTACAGCTTTTAAACCTGTATATCTATCTAAAAGATCGACGAGCATATCTGTAATTTTTACAATATCATTAATTAAAACATCTATAAGAGACTGTTCATTTCCTTGAGATGATAAAAGGTTATTCCAGTCAGTTCTAACAATATCTATCTCAGAATTCATTGACTCTACAATATCATTGATTTTATCAGTATTTGACTCTGAGTCTTTTGCTAAGTTTCTAATGTCTGCACTAACAACTGCAAAACCTTTTCCAAAGTCACCTGCACGTGCAGCTTCAATTGAACCACTAATTGCAAGCATATTTAATTGAACAATAGAGTTAGAAATATTTCCAACTGTCTTGTCAACATTTCTAGTCTCTTTAACAATTACATTTAACTCACTTGCTGCGCTATTACCTTGAACTATAGAGTCACTAAAAGCTCCTCTAATCTCACTTACTGTATTTTTAACAACATTGAATGAAACTTTTAAAAGGTCAAAATTTCTTCTAGCTATTTCTATTAACTTATCTATATCTTTTGCTGCATCTATACCAGCTTCTATAAGCTCTTTATTTTTAATAGCACTTTTATTTGTAGTGTGTGACGAAGATTCTATCTGATTTAATGCACTAGTTACATCTTCAAGAGCATTTTGAATGTCTTCCATTGAACCACCAATAGTATCAGCACTTAAAGCGATATCTTCAGCAGACTTCATAGTATCAGTAGAGTATTTTAATTCTTCTGCTTGATTTGAAAGTTCTTTGATGTCATTTTCTGTTTGAGCAAGAGCATCTGACTGAATATCTATACCATTTAAAGTTTTTTCCACTGATAATGCAATCTCACTTGATGCTGCAGCAATATCTTGAGAACCATTGTTAATTTTAACAACAAAATCACCAAGTCTTTGAGTATATGTATTTACGCTTCTAGCAGCTTCAACAGAATAAACAGCTATTTTTGTAAGTTCTTCCATTTTTCCGCTTAACAGATTACCTTTAGAACCATTAGCTGAAATAGTTGTAGTTGTATCACCAATGCTTTGAATTATATTGTCTATACTTCCTTGAATCTTAGTAACAAGTTCAGAAATAAATTCAGCATTTTTCTCACTCTCTCCGGCTAGTGCACGAGTCTCATCAGCAACAACGGCAAAACCTTTACCATGTTCTTTTGCTCGAGATGCTTCTATAGCTGCATTAAGTGCGAGAAGATTTGTTTGATCTGCAATCTTTGCGATAAATCCAACAGCATCTCCAATATTCTGAGATGAAATTTTAAGCTCTTCACTCTTTGTAGATGATTCTTGAGCAACTTTCACGGCTGTTGCCATTCTTCCTACTGAATCATTTACTTTTCCAACAGATGCCATAATATTTTCACCTGTAGAGAGTGTAGATGATATAACAGTATCAATAGTAGAATTCATTCTACTAATGTTGTTATCAATTTCTTTTACATTTCCTAGAGCTTGCTCACTTGCACCACTATTTTCTTCAGCAGCAGTTGCAATTTGCTCCATTGAAGATTTTAGCTCTTCAATAGCACTTACACTCTCTTGTGCATTTTCCAAAATTGTCATAGATACACCGGCAATGCTTTCACTAATTTGTTGTTGCTTTGCTAGTGTTCTTTGTCGTCTTTTATCTCCCCCACCATTACTTTGTTCTAATACTGCAGCTGAAGATGAACTTGAAGTGTGTTTTTTCATTAATGCCATTATCTAATTCCTTTGGATTCTAATCTAGAGTTGCGTAAAGCTCTTGAGCTTTTTTGATATCTTCACGAGATGGTTTAACACGGATAGAAACATATTTAGTCTTTCCATTCTTATCAACTGAGCGAAGAACTGTCGCATACACCCAATAGTATCCTCCACCTTTTCTTGCATTTTTAACATAACCAGTCCAAAAACCTTTTGCTTGTACATCACCCCAAAGAGACTTAAAAGCAGCTCTTGGCATATCTTGATGCCGAACCACATTATGAGGCTGACCAATTAACTCATTTCTATGTAGATTTGCTATTTTTAAAAAAGAATCACTTGCATATTCAACAATACCTTTTTCATCTGTTTCACTTAAAAGATATAAATCATCATATAAAACTTCACCATCTTCTAAAAATGTTAGACCCTCTGTGCTTATTTCACTATCATGCTTGCTCACACTAAACCTCCAAAAAAATCTTTTATTGCATAGCTTACAATGTAGGGACTAAAATTAAATTGAAAAGAATGATATTTTATTAATATATGCGAATTTGCTAAGTTTGGAGAGTAATTGTGAATTTTATTTCGCCAATTCTAAAATCAAGTGCAATTTTTTGAAAGTAAGTTGAAAGATAGGATTAATCGATAATCTGCTAATCTTATTCGACCAAAAACAA
>NZ_JADGFC010000068.1:1116-13489 GCF_016744025.1 Sulfurimonas sp. | reverse complement strand
AGACCCTAGGAGACAAAAACTGTTACCACTGGTATCGTAAAGAGGTGAAATAAGAAAACTTGTTTTACTGGTCTTGAAAAAGGGAACCATTATATTCAAGGAAGTAACTTAAAAGTAGTAATTAATTAATCAATCTATTAATATCATTAAAGAGACCAAGTCCCATTAGTGAAAAGAGTATTACCCAACCTGCGATAGTTAGTTTTATGATGATAGCTTCACTAGCTTCTCTTCTAAAGATAAACTCATAAAGGTTAAACATTATATGTCCACCATCAAGTGCTGGAATCGGTAGAAGGTTTAAAACTCCTAGGTTAACTGAGATAAGTGCTGCAAAAAATAGTACACTCATCCATCCTGCATCTGTTGCATCTGATGTTAACTTTACGATGCTTATAACTCCACCTAACTCTTTAGCAGGAACTTCTCCAAGTATAAGCTTTTTAAGTCCTGTAAATATCATAGTAGATGCAAAGATAGTCTGCTCTGTAGCATAAGAAAGAGTCTGGGATGGATTTAACTCAAGCTTGTGAGAAACTCCTGCACTGCCTATTCCTATCATCTTTTTTTGGATGACTTCGTTAAACATATTTGTAGTCTCTTTAATGGCTGGAGTAAGAGTTTTAAACTCTATAAACCCATCTCTTAGAACTTCTACATTTAAAGAACCACTAGAGTGTTCTATGATTTTTGCCATCTCTTTCCATGTAGTAATAGGAGTGCCATTGATAGACTTGATAGTGTCGTTTGTAACAAGCCCAGCAGTTTGTGCAGGTGAGTCTTTAACAACATCTCCAATAACAGGAGAAAGAATATTTGGTCCGCCTAGTGCGATAGTAAAGTAAAGAACAAATGCAAGTACAAAGTTAGCAAGAGGTCCTGCAAAAAGTATAAATATCTTTTGCATAGGAGTCTTTACATTGTAACTGTCTGTATCTAAACTCTTTTTGCTAGGATCAGAATCATCTTGACCTTTCATACGAACATATCCGCCAAGTGGAACTAAAGATATACTCCACTCTGTTCCCCATTTTTTAAATGTAAGTATTCTCTTACCAAAACCAATACTAAATACTTCTACATAAACACCCATCATTCTTGCAGCAAAGTAGTGACCTAGTTCGTGAAAAAATATAAGCGCAGATAGGACTAAAAGTGATACAACAAAACTCATTAGATTTCATCCTTAAGAAGTGCTTTTCTAAAGCCCCAAAGATACTCTAAACCAGAGTAAACAGTAAGTGCAACTGCAAGCCATATAAGTGCATCACCCATAGGCCAATGCATAAGTAAAAAACCGATTGCTATCATCTGAGCAACTGTTTTTATCTTTCCAGCCCATGAAGCTTTTACATCTAGACCTTCGCTAACTGCAACAGTTCTGATACCTGTAATGAAAAGCTCACGAACTATGATTATATAGATAGCCCAAGCAGAAGCTTCGCCCATCATCATCAGACCTAAGAATGCTGCAAGTGTTAGCATCTTGTCTGCAAGTGGATCTAAGATGCCACCAAGCATTGTCATCTGATCCCATTCACGAGCTATATAACCGTCAAAAAAGTCAGTTGCAGATGCTAAAACAAATAGTAGAGATGCGAAGTAGTAGTTCCAAGTAATATGGTAACCGTTGTCAGTAAATATTTCTGGATTTAAAATTACCCAAAACATCAGTGGTGCTAAAAGTATACGAAGTGATGCTAAGGCATTTGGGAGGTTTAACAAAAAAAGTCCTTGAGTTTATAATGACGTGATTTTATCTTTTTTTTGCTAAATTAATGCTCAAAAATTTTGAACAACTGTTTTTGAATGAAATAAATTAGTATAATGCGCTTATAATAAGTACTTAAAGGGATATATATGGATTTTAATATTTGGCCAACAATGTTAATCGCTGCCTTTGCAATTTCAATCTCTCCAGGTGCTGGTGCAGTTGTTTCTATGAACTATGGCCTAAAGTATGGACTTAAAAAATCATATGCCGTAATCCTTGGTTTACAAGTTGGATATATGGCTTAAACCTTTATAGTAGTAATAGGTCTTGGTTCTATAATTGCAAAGTCTGTAATGCTATTTAATATCATCAAATGGATAGGTGTTTTATATTTAATTTACCTAGCTTTATCCAAATTTTTTGAAAAAGTAGAGATTATAGAAGAGGGCGAACAGTTAAAGAGTTTTAGTGCAAAAAAAGCTTTTAGTACTGCGGCACTCATAAACTTAACAAACATAAAAGCAACTGTTTTTTTAGTAGCTTTTGTTCCACAGTTTTTAAATCCAAATGAATCTATATGGTTGCAATTTTTGATAATAGTTTTAACATTATGTATAGCAGATATTATTGTAATGACCGGATACTCATCTATGGCATCTAAACTAAAGTTTTTACTAAGAGATGTAAAAGCTATGAAAATTCAAAATAGAGGCACAGGAGTCTTTTTACTTTTAGCGGCACTATTTGTATCAACCGCTAAAAAGGCATAATAGTAAATAGTATCTTAGTGATTAACTTTTCTATTTAAAGCTTTTTCTACAGATGCTATTTTAGTTTTTAGTCTGTTGTTTGTATTTTTACGTATATCAAACTTTAAAGATGAGTATACTCTTTCGCAGTCACTAAGTTGCTCATATGCTAACTCTACAACAGCTAATGCCTCTTTCATAGTGTTAGTCTCAACTACAGTTCCCATAGGAGTTAGTTGGTAAGATACACCTGATTTATCTATGGCATCTATAATCTTGCTAACTTGCTTAGAAACAGAAGAACCTTCTCTACAATCATCAGAAGTAGGAAACATCGCAAATTCTAGTAATACACTCATATATTTTCCTTTTGTTATATTTCACATTATACATTTGTATTTTCAAAGCAAACTTAACATAATTATAAAACATATCTTAATTTTATCAGCTAACTTTATAATGATTCCATTTTAAAAAGTTAAATCGGATAAAATTACTCCGATTTAATATAATGTCTCGAAGTTAATGTTTAGCAACCAATGAACTTAATTTCTTGTTTCTTCCTCCTTATTTTATGTTAGTTCAAACTCCTGTTAGACACTTTTAATATAAAATTACCCCGTTTTTGTTAATAGTGTCTACTATTTAATCCTATAACACATCATTGAAATACATTCTAAGTACATTAAAGTTTATTTTCACTATAATAATGCAAATCTATAGGAGGATTTAATGAAAAAATCAATTATTTTAGTAGCGTTATTAGGCTTTAGCTCATTAGCTATGGCTGATGCATATCAAAAATGTGTAGTTTGTCACGGTAAAGCTGGGGAAAAAGCGGCACTTGGTGGTAAAAGTAAGGTTATTAAAGACATGAATAAGGCTGATATTGTATCTTCTATGAAAGGTTATCAAGCTGGAACATATGGCGGAGCTATGAAAGCAATGATGGTTCAACACGTTAAAGGCTTATCAGAAGCTGATATTAATGCTATCGCTGAAAAAATAGGTAAATAGTTTTTATTAAGAAAAAGTTTTCACCTCATATGAGGTGAAAATTATTTGTAGTTTATTGAAAAGAAGTTCCACCATCTACAACGATAGTCTGACCCGTTAACCAAGAAGAATTATTTTCACATAAGAATATACAAGCACCAGTAAGGTCCGTTGCATCTCCCATACGACTTAGAGGAGAACGATTTACAACTTCTTGTTTTACTTCCTCATAATTTGGAAATGCTTTTAGTGCATCTGTATCGATTGGACCACCACTTACAGCATTAACACGAATATTTTTCTCACCAAGTTCAGCAGCAGCATATTTTACCATTGTCTCAACAGCAGCTTTATTTGTGCCGTGACCAGAGTAGTTTGGAGTATAAACTAGATTACCAGTAGAACTCATAGAGATTATAGAACCACCATTTCCTGTTGCTTCAATACGTTTAGTAGCTTCTTGAGCTCCTACAACAAAAGCAGAAACTGTAGCTGTATAAATATTTGTAAGACCCTTTGGCTTAAGTCTCATAAATGGAGCAAAACCACCAACCACTGCGCGACCTGAGATGATAGCATTTGAGATGAAAAAATCTAAAGTAGAAAAATCTTCATCAAACTCTTTAAATACATCTTTATAAGTTAATGGTTCTAAGATATCAAGCTTGTAAGCACGAGCTTTAACTCCGTATTTTAGTTTAACATCAGCGATGATTTCAGTTGCAATATCAGCATTTGAAGCATAAGTAAATGCTACATCACAGCCTTTTGCTGCAAATGCATAAACGATTGCTTTACCGATACCACGAGTTCCACCACTAATAAATAGAGTTTTTCCTTGCATTGTCTTTTCGCTCATTCTTATAGTCCTTTAATTTCGTAATTTTTCATAACTTCTTCGATCTTTTTCATATTTTCAACACTTGGAGCAACAAGAGGAAGACGATATTCTAAAGTTTCAATTAACCCAGCGATGTACATAGCTGCTTTTATTGGCACAGGATTTGACTCACAAAACATTACTGAGTTTAGTGGGAAAAGCTTGTCGTTTATAGCTTTTGCTCCTGCAAAATCACCAGCAAGTGCTAGTCTAACTAACTCTGATTTTAAATCAGGCATTAGGTTTGATGTAACAGAAGTGATTCCAGCTCCACCATTTGCAAGCATAGGATAATCAATTGCGTCATCACCAGAAAATACTTTAAGCTCAGGACAACGAGAAAGAAGTTCTACAGTACGCTCTAGTGAACCAGTAGCTTCTTTAACACCATAGATATTTGCACAGTCGTTAAAAAGACGGATAGTAGTATCAGCAGAGATATCAACAGCTGTACGACCTGGTACATTGTAAAGCATAAATGGAAGTTCACTTACAGAGTCTGCAATCGTTTTATAGTGTTGGTATAGACCTTCTTGAGAAGGTTTGTTGTAGTATGGGCTAACAGAAAAGATAGCATCTACTCCACATTTTTGTGCACGTTTAGCTGTATTTATAGCTTCTGCTGTTGAGTTAGAACCTGCACCAGCCATTACTTTAGTATTTGTGCCTTTACAAACTTCAACTGCTATTTCCATACATCTTATATCTTCATCAGATGTAAGAGTAGCACTTTCCCCAGTAGTTCCTACTGGACATACTGCATTTATACTATTGTTTATTTGTCTTTGTATAAGCGCAGCATAAGACTGCTCATCAAGTTTTCCATTTCTAAATGGAGTTATTAATGCTGTCGAAGAACCTGTTACTATATTCATATAATGCCCTTTAATAATAATGTGCAATTATATCGAAAAAGTATTAAAATCTATAGTTAAAATATATATAGTTGTTTAATGTTAAGCGTGTACGAGGTACTCTTGGAAGTATAGTTCTATCTTCTCTTTTGAGTAAGATTTCTCTTTATCTCTAATCCTATAAACTTTTTTGTAAAATATATATTTTTCTATGATATTCATAGTGTGAAATTTGTCATATATTTTAAGTAAAAAGTCACTCTTTATAGATAGATTTTTAGCTTCTAGTGTTATAAAGATTTTGTGTAGGTCTTCTATCTCTTCGATAGTATGAGGATTTATATCTGAGTTTATTATGTAGTGTATTTCTTCAACACTAAAGTCCTTACTAATAGACTTTGAATAGTACTCTAGAAGTATGTTTATCTCTTTATTTCTTTCTTTATTATAGTCGGCATGTTGAAGGTATGCATATAGTTTAGGTTTACTCTTTTGCCAGTTGTAAAGTGTATTTACTTGAACTTCAAATCTCTCACTTATTTCTCTATTATTTAACACTATCTAAAGCCTTTCTTTCGTCTAGTACGTGATAAGTGCCAGTTGCATAAGCAACTAAAGTGTCTTTTGAAAAGATTTCTATAGTTGTAAAGATACTTCTTTTTGATTGGTTTATTACTCTTGCTTCAGCTGTTAAGACTTCATCTCTTGCTGGCTTTAAGTAGTTTATCTTTATCTCGATTGTTACTGCGCTAAAACCTTTATCAAGTACTGAAACAGCAGCATACCATCCACAATGATCAGCCAGTGTAGCAATAGCTCCACCGTGAACTACACCAAAGTGCTGTTTATGGTGTGGTTCTACGTCAAAACCTAGTTGAGCATATCCATCACCTAAGTCTAGGACTTCACCACCGATAAATTTTAAAAAGTCTATATCTTGTTTGTCAATTTCTTGAGCGTTCATTATTTCCCTATTTATACTTCGCTGAGTAAATTAATACCATCAGATTTAAGTGTTTTGATTGCGTGATTTAGCTCTTTATTTGAGACCTTAAATATAAACGCACCAATCTGAGCATTTGAGAGAGTATAAGTGTATTCAATATTGATATTTTCTTTTGCAAGTGCTTTTATAACACTATTAAAACTACCAACATGATCACTTACTTCAACTGCAAATACATCAGTAAAACGAGAAGAAAAACCAGCTTCATCTAAGATGGTTTTTGCCTTGTTTATGTCACTTACCATTAGCCTAAGTATACCAAAATCACTGGCATCTGAGAGGTTAATCGAACTCATAGAGATATTGTTAGATGCAAGAAGTGTTGTTATATCACTTAGTTCACCTTTTTTATTCTCTACAAATATAGATAGTTGTTTTAAAATATTTGACATTTATATCCTTTTGTCTACGACTCTAACAGCTTTACCCATACTTCTTTCAATCGAACGAGGTTCTACAAGTTTAACGTTCGCATTTATGTAAAGATTGTTAGCAAGTGAGTGCTGTATATCTTTTTTGATTTTTTCCATTTCAGCTACAGAGTCACTAAGTACATCTTCATTGACTTCAACTAAAATATCTATCTTATCAAGGTGACCTTTTTTATCTGCAATGATTTGATAGTTTATTGTAACACCTTCTGTATTAGCAATTACGTGTTCAACCTGAGAAGGGTATACATTTACACCGTTTACAATTATCATATCATCAACGCGACCTACGATGCTTTCCATTCTTACAAGAGTTCTTCCACATGCACATGGCTCACGATGAAGTGAAGTAATGTCACCAGTTCTATAGCGAATAATAGGAAGAGCTTGTTTTGTAAGAGATGTAATAACTAACTCACCGCGCTCACCATCTTCTAAAACTTCGCCAGTTTTATGGTCAACTATCTCAGGATAAAAATGATCTTCATTTACGTGAAGAAGTTTAGAGTGTTTACAGTTTGAGCTTACACCGGGCCCGATTATTTCGCTTAATCCGTAAACTTCATGATAATCAATTCCCCAAACACGAGAAACTTCTTCTTTTAGACCCTCACTGGTAGGTTCAGCTCCAAATACTCCAGACTTTAGTTTGAAGTCTTTTAGATAATCATTTCCAGATTTTTTAGCAGACTCGTACATATGAAGAGCAAAAGATGGAGTTGCTGCTAGGATAGTAGCATTGAAATCTTTCATCAACATGATTTGTCTATCTGTAAAACCACTACTCGCAGGAATAGTCGTAGCACCTATCTTTATAGCACCACTGTCAAATCCAAGCCCACCAGTAAAGAGTCCATAACCATAAGCATTATGTACTACATCTTCAGAGGTTGCTCCAGCCATAGCATAAACTCTAGCCATTACTTCATCCCAAATATCCATATCAGCTTGAGTATAACCTACAACAGTTGGTTTACCTGTAGTTCCGCTTGAGCTATGAATTCTAACAACTTCACTCATTGGAACTGTAAATAGTCCAAAAGGGTAGTGGTCTCTAAGGTCTTGCTTCTTTGTAAATGGAAGTTTTTTGATATCCTCAAGAGAAGTGATATCCTTAGGTTTGATTCCCAACTCATCAAACTTCTCTTTGTAGATAGCAGTAAGTTCATACACTCTAGTAACAGTGTCTTGTAGCCTAGAGAGTTGTGTTTGAGCTATCTTTTCTCTAGACTCGCCTTCGATTTTGTTCCACATTACTTTATTTCCTGTGCATCTTTCATCGCTTGATCTAATATAATTATATTTTGTTCTGCAACTTTTGCATTCATTTGCGTGATTGCATCTTTAACTTCTTGTACACTAAATGGAAAAGTTTCATCATTAATCAGTGCAAAACCAAGCATATAAACATTAAGACCTTGAATAGGAAACTCACCATTTTCAGCTTTTTTAAATGCATCTATTTTAGCGAAACCTTTAAAAGGAAGCTTCGGATATTTATCTTTATCTTTTGCATTTGTAACCAATGTTCCATCAAGTTTCAAAAAAGGAAGATTTCTAAGTCCTTCATTTTGCTCTAGAGCAACCATAAGGTCAGCTTGGTTTTTATCAATTACAGGATTTGTGAAGTCACCTATCTTGATATCGCAAGAGACAGAACCGCCTCTTTGACTCATTCCATGATTTTCAGTTCCTAAAAATGCAATGTTACGATTACCAGCACATATAGCTAAAACTTTTACAAGAAAAACAACACCTTGACCACCAAAACCGGCTATTACTATTTGATACTGCATCTTAGTTACCTCTCTTTAAATAGTCTTCATCTTGCACGAATGCATCTGTTGGACAAACAACATCTAAACAACCACCACAGCCAGCACAAAGGAATGGATCTATTTCAATAACTCCATCATAATTATACGACATAGGAGGACATTTATAGATTGTAGTACATTGATCACAAGCTACACAAAGCTCTGCATCTACTTTAGCAAAGATACCTGGAACAAACTCAGGTGCTCTTTCTCTATCTAGTATACAAAACTCTCTCACAACTACAACAGTCGGTCCAGTAGCAGTTTTATGTACATCTTTTACTTTTCTAAAGAAGTCAACATTGTCTTGCATCTCATATGAGTACTGGTGTTCCATACAATCAACTCCCATACCTTCAACAATCTTTTTGATATCTATACTCTTTTTTTCTCTTGCCGCTGTAGTTTGACGACCAGTCATAGCGGTAGTGGAGTTGTCCAGGATTACTAGTATGAACTTATGGTCTTGATAAATTGCATTTAAAAGTGGTGGGATTCCTGAGTGAAAAAAAGTTCCATCACCGATAGTAGCTACTACAGTTTTATCTGGATCACTTATAGAGAATCCACTTGCCATAGAGATACTTGCACCCATACAAAGAATAGAATCAATTGCACCCTGAGCTAAAGCAAGAGTATAACAGCCAATATCCGATGGATAGATAGCTTTTTTCTTTTTAAATACTTTTGTAATCGCATAGTATACATCACGATGTGGACAGCCCGGACAAAGTGCTGGTGGTCTCGGCTCTACTTCAAAGTCTAGTGAAGGAGGAGTAGCATAGATATTTTCACCTTCATAAAGACCGATAGTTTGAAATGCTTTTAAAAGTTCTTCTTTACTCATTTCATCTATTTTATGAATAGAGTTAGTATTTTTACCATATACATTAGGAGCTGCAATCTGCTCTTCAATACATGGGTATGGTTCTTCAACTACTAAAACTTTATCATAAGCTTTAAACTTTTCTCTCATTAGTTCAGTAGGAAGAGGGTAAGGCATAAGAACTTTTACAACATCAGCTTCTAAATTTAGGTCTCTTAGTGTCTCTAATGCAAAACCGTAACCAGTACCACCAGCTATGATAAGAGTTTTAGAACCCTTGCATTTATCAAACTCAGGTTTTAGTAAATTGTCCCAGTTGTACTGAGCTATAGTATCCATACGTTTTAACTGTTCTTTACCTTGAGGAAATCTATCCTTTCTCGGAACTGCACCCCAACGAGGAACATTACGTTGGAACTCACCTTTATTTGGTAAAAAATTAGTTTCTGCATCCATCTCAATGATTTCACGAGCATGACATACACGCATAACAGGTCGAAGCATTACTGGGATTTGAAATTCTTCTGAAAGTTCAACCCCATACTTAGTAAGGTCATAAGCATCTTGAGGAGTTGCTGGGTCTAAAACAGGGATACGTGCAAACTTTGCAAATACACGAGAATCTTGTTCTGTTTGAGAAGAGTGAAAGCCCGGATCATCAGCAGCTATAAGAAGAAAACCACCAAGGTTACCGATGTATGAAGCGCTCATAAGAGGATCACTCGCAACATTTAGTCCAACTTGTTTCATAGTTGCACAGGTTCTTTTTCCTGCAATAGCACCAGCATAAGCTACTTCAAAACCAACTTTTTCATTAGTTCCCCACTCAGCATATACATCTAAGTTAAGTCTGTTTCTTATCTTTTGAACTTCTGTTAGTATCTCACTAGATGGAGTACCAGGATATCCACTAACCATATCAACATTTGCATGGATTAGTCCCCAAGCAATTGCATCATTTCCCATTAATGTTTGTTTCATAAAATTCTCACTTTTCATAATTATTTATCTATAAAAGATTTCTTAATGATAATTTACACAATAATTGTATAATAATTCCTTAAACCTAAGGTAATCTATACAATTATTGAGAAATATCTACACTTTTTTCTTAGTCGTTAAAACACTTATTTAGATGTGCTTCATTCATTTTTTTACTTATCAAAGATACAAGGATTGCTGTGATGATAGATAAAGGAAGAGCAATCATAAGTGCATCTACGAAGATAATATCTCCACTTAGTAGCGAATGCTTTCCAAACATAGCTTTTGAAAGTCCTAGAGATTTTGCTTCTTTGAAGTGAACAAACAAAAGCCAAAAACTAGAAACTAAAAGTCCTACTATCATAGAACTTATTGCTCCAGCCTTTGTCATCCCTTTCCAAAACAGTCCACCTATAAAACTTGGCAAAAAGATACTCGCACAAAGAGCGAAAAATATCGCTGTAGAGCGGGCAATGATAGCCGGTTGATCATCAAAGGCATAAGCAAGACTTACTGAGAAGATAATCATTACAATAACACCAAGTCTAGTAACTGTAATAGAGTTGTGTTTTTTTGTACTTATCTGCTCAAACAAGTCGCGTCCAACTGCAGTTCCCATAGTATGAAATTGAGAAGACAGAGTACTCATAGCCGCAGAGATAAGAGCAAATAAAAATATAAATGCAAACCACTTAGGCATAGCAGTATTTATAAAGTGAGGTATTACCTTACCAATTGAACCAGCACTTTGAAGTGCATTTTTACCCTCATTAAACTCGTAGTACCAAGCGTTTGAAAGTGCTCCAACTATAAAGATGATTCCTGTCATTGCAACTATAAATACAGAACCGATAAGAACTGCACGGTTTAACTCTTGCTTGCTCTTAACAGTCATAAATCTAACTATAAGCTGTGGTTGAGCAAGTACACCAACACCAACACCCATAGTAATAGTAGTGATTACAAATAACCAACCTTTACTTAAAAATATAGGCATAGAGTTCCAACCTTCAAATCCCCAAAGAAGTGAAAGCTTCATCATAAAGTCAGGTGAACCAGGGGCTAACTCTTTTATACTCTTAGATGCAAGCGGGTCGATTACTGTAGCTTGCCAAACATGGTCTAGTTTTGTAAAAGCTGCTTCTACTCCACCAAGTGAGTCAAATGTTACAACCACAAGAATAAGCATCGCTATAAACATGATACTACCTTGAAGTGCATCTGTGAGCATTACACCTTTAAGTCCTCCTGCAATAACATAAGCCGTAATGATGATAGAAAATACCATCAGTGACATATGGTAATCAGTACCGAAGTAAAGAGCGATAAACTGAGTACCACCTATAAGAACCGCAGTTGCGTATAGTGGCATAAAGAGCAAGATGATAGCCGCTCCAAATATCTGGATAAACTTTGAGTCAAACCTTTTTGCAAGTAGTTCTGGAAATGTGTGAGCATTTAGACGGTAACCCATCTTTCTTGTAGGGTTTCCTAAAAATACAAAGGCAATGAAGATACCTACAAAGATGTTAAACACAGTAAGCCAAAGAAGAGAGTTACCAAGCCAAGCAGCAACACCACCAAAACCAACAATAGCCGCAGTTGATATAAAAGTAGCTCCATAACTAAGTGCCATGATAAACGGATGCGTATCACGTCCTGCTACAAGGTAGTCTTCCGTACTCTTAGTCTGCTTATAACCTTTAAATCCTAAGTATCCTAAAACAGCAAGGTAAAGGATGATTATTATATTTTCAAAAATACCCATTATAGTTCATCCTCTATCTCTTTTTCAGTCTTGTTCCACTCTTTAACAAATTGAGGTGGTTTTACATACCCATCTTTGTTCCAGTTTATAACTCCATATAAAACACTGGCTAAGGTGCTAATTATTATGAGAGCAAAAGCTACATTAATGCCAAAGTCAAAATATTCCATTCCTTTCCCCTTATTATTCGTAATATATACAAATATTGTAATTGTAAGTTATTAAATTACAATAATTAGAATTGTTATTGAGTTATTATCGAATCGATACAATTATTGCGAAGATAAGCATAAATTAATATTAAAGCATTATAAAAAGTTATTATTTTTTTTTAAACTGTTCTTAAAG
>NZ_JADGFC010000068.1:0-1106 GCF_016744025.1 Sulfurimonas sp. | reverse complement strand
GTAATGAAATTGTGATTTTTATTGAGTATTTATCTTTTGATATAATAAAAGTAAGATGAAAAAGATAATTATAAATAAAAAACATTATGGCTCGATAGAGCTTGCTAAAACAAGAAATGCGTATAAGATATTTATATCTGTAATACGTGCGTATAAGGCAAATGAGCATATCTCACTAAGAACTATTTACACAGAAAATGAGTTAAAGAGTTTTGAGAGTTATAAGAGTGGTGGTTTTGAATATGAGTTGAGAGAGTTAGATATGTATATAGAGCTTTCTAAAGTCTTGAAGTTTACATCAGCAGATGCAAAAAAGCTAAAAGAGCAGATGGAGTTTGTAAAAGATGATGCTTATGTGCATCTTGGCATCTCTAAGAGTTTAGTTCTCTTTAACAAAAAGCAAAAAAGTAAAGCAAAAAAGTCATACATCTTTTGGGATATAGAAAACTTCTCAAACATCTCTCCTATGTTTAGTGACATCATAGAACCATTAGATATTCAAGACGAAGATATCTATGTCTCATGCAACCCAGACTCACTTTATCTTTTTAAAGCAGAGTGGGAAGCAGACCTATTTGATTTTGGAAAAACATTTAACTCTTTTAACTTCACAAAGTGTGGACACGGAAAAAATGTAGCAGACGGAGTTTTACTAAACAACTTCAAAGACTTAAAAGCCAAAGATGCAAACATATATGTAATGACATACGACAGAGAACTAAAAGAACTTTTTAAAGTTGCTTGTCATGAGAGCAATAATTTGTATGCTTTGGAGAGGAAGATACTTTATTAGGAAGTGATAGATAGAAGGTAGTTAAATGTGGAGATTCATTCACTGGGGTGAATGGCACTAATTTAAGCAGTAAAGTCCGAAAATAGCAGTTTAAGCATAGCTACATAATTAAAAGTTAAGCTTTAGCCTATTTACGGGACTGAAGTCCCATTTCCAAATATAAAGTATATTAGTAATAATAAATAACTTATTTCTAGAATTGGCAAGGTAAATTAGTATAATGAACCCCTAAAACTGAACCAGTAAAATTTGTTTTCTTATTTCAAAAATGATAAAATTGAAATAGAAAATATAGGGATTAAATATGAGTGTA
>NZ_JADGFC010000067.1 GCF_016744025.1 Sulfurimonas sp. | reverse complement strand
AGGTTTGAGTAAAAGCTTGAAGTTAAATTTAGTAGATTATTATTTGGTCAATTATCAAAAAAAGCGAGTTTTTAAACCCCCGTTTTTTTAATTAAGTCGTATTTTTTGATGATAGCGCAAAAAGAGATATCTATAGGAACTGCTTATGCAATTTGGACAGGAATCGGAGCTGTTGGCACATTTTTAATTGGGGTAATCTTCTTTGAAGACCCTGCTACTCTTGCCCGCTTCTTTTTTGTATCATTAATAATTATAGGTATACTTGGTTTAAAACTTGCAAGTCCTGAGGGAGGATAAAATGCTTTCGTATAAAGATTTCTTTATTCCTATTTCAGATGAAAAAATCACTTTGAAAAATGCTCTCAAAAAGCTAAAAGAACATTCAAGTTCTTCTTCAGATATACCTTTGATTATTCGTCTTGTTGAAAATCCAAATCTAAAATTACCTTTGTTTAGAGTATTTAATGGAGCAGTCGATTTATATACCCATGACTGCATTCATCTTATTCTTGGTCGAGGACTTCTTCCAAAAGATGAAGCATTTGTTATTGGCTTTACCATGGGCTCTACAAAGAAAATATTTAAGTTTGAGAAGTTTTTATACCATTTTATTACAGAACATATGTACCCTCACCCTTTTAAATTTACACATAAAGAACATATGGTTTTTGATATTGCTTCAGCAGTTGGAGCTGTTTCAAAGTGTGAGCGACTTGATAAAATAGACTTTAAAAAAATGGAAAATTTAACTTTAAAAAAGATTAGAGAGAAAATAGGTCTTCAAGAGAAGTTTCTTTTAGATGCTTATACTCTTGAGTCAGATATGTTCTCAGATAAAAATGATTCAAAAAGGTTGTTATTATGAGTAATTTAACAGAACAAAAATGTGAAGCGTGTAGAGTTGGTGCACCTATAGCAACAGCTGAGGAAAAAGAGACCTACTTGTCTATCATTCCAAAATGGATGCTAATTACCGAAGATGGTATGGAAAAACTTCAAAGAGACTTTAGTTTTAAAAACTTTAAAGAGGCTTTGGATTTTACCAATAAAATAGGAATGATAGCCGAGGATGAAGGACATCACCCAGACATTACAACCCGATATGGAAGTGTAAGTGTTGTCTGGTATACACACAAGATAAATGGTCTTCATCTCAACGACTTTATAATGGCTGCAAAAACAGATCAAATACCATAAAGTGAGAATTCACAATATAGTTTGTTATATTATAGATATGCAAAGTTTAGCTGTAGATGCTAATATTTCCACCTTCTTTAGCATAGAGCATTAGATTTGCAATATTTACACTTCTATCACAAGAACGCTCTAGTTTACGGAGTGTTCCTAAAACTTTTACATACTCAATAGATAACTCTTTGGCATCTATAATCATAGTTAATATCTCTTTTTCAAGTATTGAGAAAAGATCATCATTTTTACTCTCTTCAACCATTACTTTAGTGTGTAAGTCTTGAATATTACATTCGTCAAGTTCTTTAAAGCACTCCAAAATATACTCTAGTGCAGTAATAGTACTTTTATGAAGTTGAATAATAGTAGAGTTTAAAGGCTCTAAATCACATTTACTTGATGATAAGTCTTTCATACGAACAGCATATTTTTTAACACCTACACCAATACGAACTATCTCATTTGTCATTTTTAAGTAAGCTACTAAAGAACGAAGTTCTGTAGCCTCAGGTCCAAATAGTGCAAAAGTTTTTATAATCTCATTATCGATTATATCGCCTTGAACAGTAATGTTGCTCAGTTTAGTTTGAACTTCTTTATACTTCTCATCGTCATTATTTTTATACGCTTCTAAAGATATACTATTTGCTTCTACTATATTTGTAAGTAGAGATGCCATAACCTCTCTAATCTCTTCTATTTTGTTATTATATTTTGTTGACATATTTTAATTCCTTTCATCTGTTTATTATGCTTAAGGAAGTAATTCCCTTGCCTTCATTACACTAGTGCAATTTTATATCAACCAAATTTTCCAGTAATATACTCTTCTGTTAACTTCTCTTTAGGTGTAACAAAAAGCTCCTCTGTTCGTCCAAGTTCTATAAGTTCACCAAGATACATAAAACCAGTGTAGTCACTAACTCTAGCCGCTTGTTGCATGTTGTGTGTAACAATGATAATCGATACACGTTCTTTTAACTCAACTATTAACTCTTCTATTCCTGCCGTAGATATTGGGTCAAGTGCAGATGTAGGTTCATCAAATAATAAAACTTCTGGTTCAACTGCTATGGCACGAGCAATACAAAGTCTCTGTTGTTGTCCACCTGATAGACCATTTGCATCATGTTTTAATCTATCTTTAACTTCTTTCCATATTGCTGCACTCTTTAGTGCTTTTTCAACACGATCGTTTAGTTCAGTTTTGTTTTTTATACCTTGAAGTCTCAATCCATAAGCAACATTATCATAGATGCTCATTGGAAATGCTGTAGGTTTTTGAAAAATCATACCAATCTGAATTCTAAGGTTGATAAGATCTTCTTGAGCTGTTAAAATATTTCTATCTTTAAATAGAATTTCACCCTCATATTTATTTCCAGGATATAAATCATGGATACGGTTAAAACTTCTAAGTAGCGTAGTTTTACCACAACCTGATGGCCCGATAAGCGCAGTAATACTATTTTTTGCAATAGGCATATTTAGTTTTTTTATACTTGGTGCATCAGCAGATGCATATGTAAACTCAAAATCTTTAACTTCTAGTGCTTTTTCTTCATTTATATCAATGATAGTAGCCATTATTTTCCTTTTTTATTCATAATAAATAGTCGACCGATAATGTTAAGTGACAAAATAAACATACTTAAGATAAAGGCAGCTGCCCATCCAAGTTTTTGCCAATCTTCATAAGGAGATGTTGCATAGTTATACATCGTTACTGTCAGAGATGCCACTGGTTCATTCATATCTGTATTTAAAAAATTATCATTAAATGATGTAAATAAAAGTGGAGCAGTTTCCCCTGCTACTCTTGCTACACCGAGTAAGATGCCAGTAAGTATCCCAGCTTTTGCTCCACAGTAAACAACCTGAGTAATAACCTTATACTTTGGAGCACTAAGTGCAAAGGCAGCTTCTCTTAGAGTAGATGGAACAAGCTGTAGCATGTCGTCAGTAGTTCGTAAAATAATTGGAAGCATAATAATTGTCAATGCAATCGATCCCGCCCAACCACTAAAGTGACCCATAGGTGCAACTACAACAGCGTAAACAAAAGCACCGATTACGATGCTAGGAGCTGACATCATAATATCCGAGATATCACGAATGGTCTCAGATAGTTTAGACTTTTGACCATACTCACTAAGGTATGTTCCAGCTAAGATGCCAAGAGGTACACCTACAAAGGTTGCAACTCCGACAATCATAAGCTGACCTATAAGGGCATGTTTTAAACCACTCTCTTCGTATCCTGGAGGTGCTCCTTCTTCTGTGAAAATAGTCATACTAAGTGCATCTATTCCATTGATAACTAAAACACTTAATATCCAGAATAAAAACCCGATACCAATTACAGCTGATAGAGTAGATAAAATCATAACTATGTTGTTTAAAATTATTCTTTTTTTAGTATGAGTCATTAAGCTATCCTTTTTCTTCTAAGGAAGTAAAACTTCGCTATTGAGATGATTGTAAAACTAATCACAAGAAGTAGAAGTGATAACTCAAATAGAGACGAATAGTAAAAATCTGTATCTGCCTCTGTAAACTCGTTTGCAAGTGTTACAGGGATAGAAGTAGCAGGCTGTGTTAAGTCCGCAGAAATTTTGTGTACATTACCCATAACAAAAGTAACTGCCATTGTCTCACCAATAGCACGACCAAGTGCGAGAATGAACGAACCAATAATTCCTGCTTTTGCGTAAGGAATGATGATATCTTTTATAACATCCCATTTTGTTCCACCAAGTGCGTAAGCTGATTCTTTTAAGATATCAGGCGTAGTGTTCATGGCATCTCTTGTTACAGCTGCCATAAATGGAAGTATCATGATAGATAAAACAATTCCCGCTGTAAGCATACTAATACCAACACCACCAAAGATATCACGAATAATAGGAACAAAGTAAAAAAGTCCCCACATACCGTATATAACTGATGGTATAGCCGCAAGAAGTTCTATTGACACTCCAACTGGTGATTTGAGTTTTGCAGGGGCTAGTTCACTTAAAAAGATAGCTACACCGATAGCAAGTGGAACAGCTAGAACCATTGCTAAAAAAGTTGAAACAACTGAACCGTATATAGCTGGAAGTGCTCCAAATTTTTCTAGGTTTGGTGCCCATTTTGTGTCTGTAATAAAATCAAATCCAAAAGCTTGGATTGAGTCCATAGAGTGTTGAAAAAGTACTGTAAAGATCCATGCTACAATAAGAAGTATTGCAATAGCTATTAGTTTTGTCGTATTAGCAAAAAATTTATCTATAAATATGTTCAAAAAAACGTGCCTCCTATTTAAAAGTTTGTAAGTATAAAAAAGTTTGGTTACCTTATGGTTACTTAAAATAGTAAGTTATTATAGACATTGTATATATCATAGAAAATACTTATAAAATACGTGTAATAATTGAAGAAAAAATCAAGAAAATTAGGAGTATACTTTTTACATATAGCTAATAATCAACTTCACATTAGAAGATGTAAGTTTGAAATTTTCTTTAGCAAAATCACAAGGTAATCATGGAAATTCTGACAGTTAACAAGATGGAAAAAGAAGCACTAAAGGGTAGTGGAATAGATTTTATTAGGCTTGGATTTGCACTCTTTTTTATGGTTGCGGTTCTAGCCTATAGCTTTTTAAGTATGGGTAGTGTTCCAAATAGTATGTTCTTGGCAATAGCAGCGCTTTTTGGTGCATATATGGCTATGAACATAGGTGCAAATGATGTTGCTAATAATGTTGGGCCGGCTGTCGGTTCAAAAGCTCTAACTATGGGTGGGGCCATAATTATAGCCGCTGTTTTTGAAGCTGCTGGAGCTTTAATCGCTGGTGGAGATGTAGTAAAAACAATCAAAAAAGGTATTATTGATATAGGTGCATTTGGCGGGAATGTAGATCCTTTTATCTGGGCAATGATGGCGGCTCTCTTAGCTGCTGCATTATGGTTAAACTTTGCAACTATTATTAAAGCACCTGTCTCTACCACTCACTCAATAGTTGGTGGAGTTATGGGAGCTGGTATTGCCGCTGCAGGTTTTGGGATAGTAAACTGGTTAACAATGGCTAAAATTGCATCTTCGTGGATTATTTCACCTATTTTAGGTGGTATTATTGCAGCACTTTTTCTCTTAGCAATTAAAAAAACAATGGTATTTAAAAAGGACAAGATACAAGCAGCTATTAAATGGGTTCCTGTTTTTGTTGCAATTATGTCTTGGGCTTTTATTACTTACCTAACACTAAAGGGTCTTAAAAAAGTTTGGCCAGATATTGTAGATATTTTTATCTTCTTACCAGATACAAAAAAACCTACATTTGCAGTAGCCGCAATTTTTGGACTTATTATCGCAATAGTTGTTTATATGTTTATGAGAACAGTAGTAAATAAAAAAGCCGCTGGAATTGAAAATACTAGAGCAGGAGTTAACACTCTTTTTACAGTACCTTTGATTTTTGCCGCAGCACTACTTAGTTTTGCTCATGGGGCAAACGATGTTGCAAATGCAATTGGGCCATTAGCAGCTATAAATGATGCTGTAGTGACTGGTGGGATATCAGCAAAAGCAGGAATACCTCTTTGGGTAATGGGAGTAGGAGCAATCGGTATAGCTATGGGACTTGCACTTTATGGACCAAAACTTATAAAAACTGTTGGTAGTGAAATTACGGAGCTTGACCAAATGAGAGCATTCTCTGTTGCTATGGCTGCATCTATAACAGTTATTATCGCTTCACAGCTTGGACTTCCTGTTAGTTCTACTCACATCGCAATCGGTGGTATTTTTGGAGTTGGTTTTTTAAGAGAGTATCTTGAGACAACAAATGTTAAAGAAGATATGGCTCATGAAAGAGAAGAGATAGCAGATGAGAAAAAACTTTTAAAAGCATATAGTAGAGAGTTAAAAACTCTAGATGCTAAAGAGCAAAAAACTAAAGAAGATTATGAAAGAATTGTAAATCTTTATAAAATGATTAATGATGAAGAAATTAATCTAAAAGATGCAAAAAAGAATTTAAAAAGTAGTGAGAAAGTTCAGTATGTAAAAAGAGATGCAATCAAGAAAATTATTGCAGCATGGGTAATTACAGTTCCAGCTGCATCTGTTATCTCAGCCTTGATATTTTTTATGATAAAAGGAATAGTCCTTTAATGCTAAGAAAAATATTATTACCTAGCATCTTAGTTATTTTAGCCTATGGATTTTGGGTTAGTCCTGATTTTAAAGAGATATCAGCAGGTGTAGCAATCTTCTTGTTTGGTATGTTAACTCTAGAAGAGGGTTTTAAAGTTTTCTCCGGTGGTACATTAGAGAAGATTTTACAAAAGTCTACAAATAAACTATATAAAAGTATAGGTTTTGGATTTGTAACTACTGCTATTATGCAGTCAAGCTCTTTAGTCTCAGTCTTGACAATATCCTTTATTGGAGCTGGACTTATAGGGCTTACTCAAGGTATTGGAATAATATTGGGTGCCAATATCGGAACAACAACTGGTGCTTGGCTTATGGCTGGTTTTGGTCTCAACGTAAAAATATCTGCTTATGCAATGCCTATGCTTGCCTTTGGTGTAATCCTAATTTTTCAAAAAGCAAAATCTTTAAAAGGTATAGGTTATATCTTAGCCGGACTTGGATTTTTATTTTTGGGTATTCACTATATGAAAGATGGGTTTGAAGCATTTAAAGCAACTGTTGATTTGGCTTCTTTTAGTGTTGGTGGATTAAAAGGTTTACTTATTTATATAGGCATAGGAATAATAGCCACTGTTGTGATGCAGTCTTCTCATGCCACTATTGTTCTTATCTTAGCAGCTTTATCTGTAGGTCAGATTACATATGAGAATGCACTAGCTCTTACTATTGGAGCAAATATAGGTACAACTATTACTGCTGTTATTGGCTCCTTAAGCTCAAACATAGATGGTAAAAGATTAGCCGGAGCTCATTTTATATTTAATATAGTCACGGCAGTAGTTGCAGTTTTATTTATGAGTCAAATCATATACGCAGTAGAAACAATAAGTGCTTTCGTTGGAATAGCAAATGATAACCATACTTTAAAACTTGCAGTATTTGATACTTTGTTTAAGGTAATGGGCGTTCTTATGTTTATCCCATTTGTAGATAAACTTGTAAACTTTCTCAATAAAACTTTAAATACTAAGTCTTTAAAGGGTGAAAATAATTTTGATAGTGTTAAATATCTTAATGACTCAGCACTAGAACTTCCATCAATCTCTATGGCAGTAATTACTAAAGAGACCAAACATCTATATGAAAATGCTTTTGAGATTATTACGCATGGTTTAAATCTTCAAAGACATAACATAGTCTCATCTATGCCTTTAGATGAGGTAGTTAACAAAGAGTACTCAAAAGTAGCTGTTGATATTGATGATTTTTATAATAAAAAGATAAAAGGCATTTATGGTGAGATTATAGATTTTTCAACTAAAGCTCAATCTCATATGGCTCCTGAAGATATAGAAGTGTTATATAAACTAAAACTTGCTAATAGAGATATTGTTGAAGCAGTAAAAGATACTAAACATTTACAAAAGAACTTAATAAAATACTCTAAAAGTTCAAATGAGCATATTAAAGCTCAATACAATACTATGAGAAGAGATTTAGCTGAGCTTCTTAGAAATATAAACATAATCTCAAGTACAGATGAAGAGGATGTAATGCTTATGTTACTTTCTAAGGCTAAACTTCATACCAAGAAATACGATATATTAGCAAATGGAACACTTGATAATCTTATTAGAAAAGGTTTAGTCACAAATGAGATGGCAACCTCACTAATGAATGATAGTGCATATGCTTATGGTATTAGTAAAAATCTTATTGAAATGGCTAAGGTAATATTTATCGATAACAATAGTGAGCTTAAAAGCATTGGTGAAGATATGCTTATTAGTGATGATGAAGTTAATACAATCTTAGATCAAAAGGAAAGAACATGAGTATAAAAAAGTTTATCCAAAGTGCAACAGAGTCCTTGGGCCTTGATGATTTACAAAAGGCTGGTAAAAAAAAGTCTATAAAAAATCTCTTAAAAAAACTGCGTGATAGAGAAGAAGAAATAGCTAAAAGCTTAAAGAAAAAGTCAGACAAAAAAGAAAAAAAAGAGTTAAAAGAAGAGCTTGACATTATTTCCCTACAGATAAAAAATGGAAAAAAGATACTAGAAAAACTAAACTCATAAAATCTTTTGCAATTGAAGAAATTATCAAGAAAAGTAGGAGTATACTTTTCTTGAATAGGTTTTTTTACTCCTGTTCACTCACACAAAAATTTACAAAACTACAGAAGGATTTTTATGGCAGCAAAAGAGAAGAATATATTTGACATTGACGGTAAACAAATTTCATTAGATGAATTGATTAATGTATACAAAAAATCAAAAACTAAGAAACAACTACGAAGTAAGGCAGAGACAAAAAGAATTGATGAGCAAAAGCTTAAACCTTATCAAGCCGAACTAATAAAACTCCAAAAACATCTTGAACATACTGATCAAAAAATGATTATCCTTTTTGAGGGCCGTGATGCTGCCGGAAAAGGTGGAACGATTCGAAGGGTTACAAGATATATGGATGAAAAACATTATCGTACTGTAGCTCTTGGTAAGCCTACTGAGGAGCAAAAAACACAGTGGTTCTACCAAAAGTATATTCAGCACTTTCCAAAGGCTGGAGAGATAGTTCTGTTTGATAGAAGTTGGTATAACAGAGCTATGGTTGAATCAGTCTTTGATTTTTGTACGAAGAAAGAGTATGGTGATTTTATGAACGGTGTTAAAGGTTTTGAGCATGACCTTGTTCGCCAAGGAATCATACTTGTAAAACTCTACTATAGTGTTACAAAAGATGAGCAAGCAAAAAGATTTGAAAGACGTAAAAATGATCCACTAAGACAGTGGAAACTTAGTGAGATTGACCTTCAAGCTCAAGAAAAATGGGATGATTTTACGATTACAAAATACAACATGATTAAGCAGACTAATGCTCATGATACTCCTTGGACAATTGTAAGATCAAACATCAAACAGTTAGCAAGATTAGAGTCGATGAAAGTAATACTCAATGCTGTTGATTATGAAGATCGTGATGAGAATTTGAACTATTCACTAAACCCTGACGTTGTAATTTCAGGAGCTAGAGAGATAGAGATAATGGACGCACAGGTTACAAGCACTGGTAAATTTATAGGTTAAGGGATAAACTAAATGAAAGATAAGAAAAAAGAAGAACAAGACAGACAAGAAGAAGAAGAACAAGATAGAAGAAATAATATAAAAAATGGCAAGGTTCAAATTTGGGTTAAAGAAGAAAAGTTAGCTTATGAAAAAGAGTTGGCTGAGTTACAAGTAGAACTTTTAAAATTTCAAAATCATGTAAAAGATAAGGGTCTTAAAATTCTTATGATATTTGAAGGTCGTGATGCTGCTGGAAAAGGTGGAACTATTAAAAGAATTACTGAGCATCTAAATCCAAGGGGTGCAAGAGTTGTTGCACTTGAGAAACCTAGTGATAAAGAGACTTCACAATGGTACTTCCAAAGATATGCAAAGCATTTACCGAGTGCTGGAGAAATGGTACTTTTTGATAGAAGTTGGTATAACAGATCTATGGTTGAACCGGTTATGGGATTTTGTACAGAGAGACAACACCATAAGTTTTTAAAAGATGCACCAGAGTTTGAAAAAATGATAGTAGATGAAGGTATTCAAATATTTAAATTTTATTTCTCAGTATCAAAAGATGAACAGGAGAATAGATTTAAAGCTAGAGAGACTGACCCTTTAAAACAGTATAAGCTGTCTCCTGTAGATAAAGAGTCACAAAGACTTTGGAATGAGTATTCTTTAGCTAAGTTTATGATGTTAAGTGCTACTCATACAGAATCTGCTCCTTGGACTATTGTTAAGAGTGACAATAAGAAAAAAGCTAGAATAAATTGTATAAAACATATCCTAAGCTTTGTTGAATATCCTGATAAAATCAGTACAAAAAAAGTTGCTGTAGATAATGAAATCATTGTTTATGGAAGAGATGAAGCTATCTCTATGGAGAAGCAGTTTAAATTTTCTCTAAAAAAGTAAGTTACTAATACAAAAAATATATGCAGTACAGATTCTAATATCTGTACTGTATCTCCTAATTATCTTAATCATACATGACATCAGAGCTCTTTAACTTCAATTTATGGCTAGTTTCAATATAATTTTTAATTGAAACAATTTTGAAACTTTAAAAGATGTAAATTAATATATTTTAGGATAATAGTAAATGGATTTTTGCAATAAGAAAAGCTATAGTTTAGATGATATTCAGCGTTTATTCTCCCAAATTCCTGTGATTTTTCTTATACTCCTAACTACATTTTTATTAGTCATTACTTATTTTATTTTAGAATCAAAAGAAAATAGGAAAATAGATTTATTAAAGCAAAAATATGTTCTCAATTATGATTTTAAAAAAAAAGAAGAGTTAAATGATTTTAAAGCTTATATAAATCAAGAACTAAAAAATAGTTTTACAGATGAAGAAATAACTCTTAAAAAAGTGACTTATAAGACTATTGGTTACTTGGAGTCAAACTCTTTAAGTAATTTTGATTTATTAAAAGGTTATTTAAAAACTATTGAAAAAGAACATAATGTAGAACTGGTTGTATTTACAAAAAGTAATCTAAATATTTTATATGGTAAAAACTCTATTTCGTACATTCAACATCTTATATTTAACACAAAAGATAAATCAACATTATATAAAAATTTAACCTTAAAATATATCTATTCTCAAGGAGATAATAATCTTCAGTTTTGGAATGATGATGTTAAGAAAAAAGTTAGACTTAGTTTTTTTGACAGTATAATTATTGATGGAAGTAAGTACTATATTGGTTCATTTTCTACTATAAACTCAATTAAAGCGATTACAAAAGCTTTGATTATAGATGCAATAAAAACTCAGAAATTTAATATCTGGTTTTATGACATAATCTCTCAAGATACTTTTAACTTTGATAATAATAATAAAATGAAAAAATCAAATGTTTTATTTAGAGAAAAAAAAGACAATAGAGCTTACGAAGTACTAGAACACTATTTTACTGATTTTGAATATAATGAAAAATTTAAAGATCACTCCTACTTTTATAGTAAATATAACTTTTTAATAAACGTTTTTTATGATAAAAACGCCATAGAATATAAGCTTAAAGATATTATATATGATATAAAAAAAGAGTATAGTAGTCTCTTATTACAAATCTTTGTTTCTATCTTGGTTGTAACTACTATTCTTATAATATTTTCATATATATTCTCAAATTTTATTAAAGCTATTTTCAATGAATATAACAATGAATTAAAAGGTAAAACTGTATCTTTAGAGCATTGGAAAAAAAGATTTGAGTTAGCAATTATTGCTTCTAATGATGGTCTTTGGGATATAGACTTTAAAACAAAAAAAATATACTTTTCTGATAAATGGCTGGAAATGTCTGGTTATCAAAGAGAAGAGGTGCTTACTTTTTCTGATTGGTTTAATCTAATTCACAATGAAGATAAATCAAATGTAGAAAAGCTATTTGATAAGATTTTTAATAAGGTTGATGATACTCTTATTTGTGAGTATAGACTTCAAACTAAAAACAATGGTTTCAAGTGGGTTTTAGCTCGTGGTAAAGCCTTTTGTAATGAATCAGGTGACTTAGATCGTATGCTTATGATGTCTATGGATATAGATAAAAATAAAAGAATGAAAAAAGAACTTCTTGATATTGAACTATTAGTTGAAGATGGAAATATAGTAATCTTCAAATTAGTAAATGATGAGAAACTATCTGTAAAATACATATCAGAAAGTATAAAAACTTTTGGTTTTACAAAACAACATTTTGAAAATAAAGAACTGGACTTTATGGATCTTATATATGAAGAAGATGTAAATAAAGTTAAAGTAGCTATAAATGCAGCACTAAAAAATGATTTAGAAAACTTTACAATACTTTGCAGAATATTAAATGCAGCAAATGAGATAAGATGGATCTCAAGTAGGGTTATTTTAATCAAAAATCACTCAGGAGAGGTTAGCCATTTTTATGGTTATATCAATGACATTACAAAAATCAAAGTAAGCCAAGAAGAGTTAAAACTAAAAGTAGAAGAAGAATTAAGTAAAAATAGACAAAAAGACAGAATCTTAATTCAACAAAGTAAACTAGCATCTATGGGTGAGATGTTAGGAAATATCGCTCATCAATGGAGACAGCCTTTAAATAATGTATCATTAATAATACAATTTCTAAGAGACAACTATAAAAATGAGAATGTAAGCAGAGAAAAACTAGATAAGTTTATGGCAAAGGCAAATACACATATCGAATACATGAGTGAAACTATTGATGATTTTAGAAACTTTTATAAGCCATCTAAAACAAAAAATGAGTTCTCGGTAAAAGAATGTATAGAATCATTACTCTTTATGGTGAAAAATCAATATGATGAAGAAAATATAAATATCGAATTTAACTATGAAGATATAGTGATTTCAAATTATGAAAATGAGTTAAAACAATCTATTTTAAATATTCTAAATAATGCTAAAGATGCACTAGTAGTTAAAAAAGAGAGTCTTAACTTTGATGCAAAAATAATCATCAACTTAAGACTTGAAGAGAAGAAGGTAAAAATAGAAATATTGAATAATAGTGACAATATCAAAGATTATATAATCGACAGAATTTTTGAACCATACTTTACAACTAAGTTTGAAACACAGGGCACAGGCATAGGTCTTTACATGACAAAATCTATAATTGAAACAAATATGAAAGGAAAAATAGAAGTAGAAAATATAAAAGATGGTGTAAGTTTTTTAATTACACTAGCTTTATAACTACTCTAAATTAAGATGAATAATTTAACTACAAAAGTATTATTAGTAGAAGATGAAGAAGATGCAAGAGAGATATTAGGTTTTTACCTTGATACAATCTTTGATGAAGTAGAAATTGCATGTGATGGAGAGCAAGGGCTTGCTCTTTATACTCAAGCATTTAATGAAAATAAGGTTTTTGATTTAGTTCTTACAGATATTAGGATGCCAAATAAAGATGGTCTTTGCATGATAGAAGATATTACAAAAATAAATGATCAGCAAAAGTTTATTATCGTGTCAGCATATAAAGATGAAGAGTATCTTTTTAAGTCAATCAATCTAAATGTAATCTCGTACTTTGTAAAACCTTTAGAAGTAAAAAATATAATGCAAATTTTAACAAAGGTTAAAAC